>CAZENC010000057.1:0-12530 GCA_964513115.1 uncultured Desulfobacteraceae bacterium
TTAGCATACCCACCTAAAAAACCTCCCGCGCCTGCACATGGGGCGGGAGGTTTTGGACTTAAGGACCCTTGATGATTAGGTCCTAAAAAAGGCTTTCACGACCTTTTTCCAGTTTTTCTCCTGGAGTTCTTCAAAAACATCTTCCTCTGAAACACCGCCGTCTGCAGCGATCCTTAAATCGTCATGCGCCATGGAGAAGAGTCTTTCCCTTTCGTCCTTCATATGTTTCTCTGCCTCTTCGCCATAGTACAGTCCCTTCAGGTTCTTGCGCAGTCTGGTTGGTTCAATAATAAACAACCATCCTTCCTCATACGGCGATTCGTTGATCAGTTCGGGGTGATCCATGAGCTTATGGTTAACATGGGTTACAATGCCGTCAACAGGGGAGAGGACCTGCGCAGTCTGGTTGTCCTTGCTGACTCTAAAACCTGTTCTCCCCTGCTTAACCTCGTGACCAACATCGGGGAGTTGGACCCGGCTCAACCTCCGCAATAGTCTTTCGGCAAAGTCATCTATACCAACCCTTACACGACCGCCATATTCAGGCCTTGCCCATGTGTGGCCCTCGTGGTAATAAATATCCTCAGCCAGTTCGAAACCTGCCACGTGTTTGCTGGAATGCACAGGAAGCGCCTCTGCCTGCAAACGCTCCTGCATCATCTGGTCAAAAGAACAGGTGCCGCAATCATAGGCATTAGGACATATTTTGCGAGCGACTTCACCAGTAATCATATACCGGCATTTGCGCTGAGAAGCAGGGAGTTGCATCATTTTGTCCACCCAAGTCTCAGTGAATTTATCGGGGACACTTTCAAAAAAGGTTGCACCCTCAGCTGCTTCCTTCCTGCGGGCAACCTTGATCTGCATTGCCTGGTCATACGAACAGGTGGAGCAATCATAGTTATTATCACACAATTTGTATGAGACTACCCCGGCCTCCATCCATACGCATTTCTTTTTCCCGGGTGGGACAATCTTCATGGATTTTCTTTTAGTTGTTGCTGGCATTTTGTCCTCCTCCGTAAGAGCTTTTGTTCGATTTTAGCTATTGTAATCAGCAACGGACATGCCAATGGAGGCAAAAAAATTGGAAAATGCCTATAACTATTTGATTATACATATATTTAAATTTACGAACCGATTTAAAAAAGTCATATAAATAAACGGGGAGCTTTGTCTAATTTTTAGACAAATATAACAGATTGAAGAGAACTAACTTGGATAACATTTTCATTATTCTAGATAAATAAGAATTGTCGATAAAATATACAGTATGCCTAATATATCGACACTCGAATATGCCATCAGCTAAGGCTCCTCTCAAGGTACCAGTGGAAAAGCTCAAAACAAGTAGGACAGAAATCAGGCCGCTTGAAGTCCGTATCTTCAATTCGGGCAGAGGAATACATTACACATCGCCGATCCCTGCAGTGGGTGAGACCTAGGCAGTGCCCCAGTTCGTGTAATGCAGTTTTTTCCAAGCGAGCCATGAATAGATCCAGGTTCTGCGGTTGGCCATAAAACTGGGGAAGAAGCCGGTGTGTAGAGATTATCGAGCATTGACCGTTCATCTGAGCAATACCAAACACGTACTTGAGTATGGGCACGTAAAGGTCCAAACAGGTAACACCAATAAGTCTGAAGCAGTCACAAGGATGGCATTGAAGAAGGTACTTTAAAACCAGTTTAGAATTGTACTGGCCACGGTTTTCATTATAGGCATACCTTGGGGGTTCAATTTTCAGGGAAATCCTGCACCCAAGGCTGCACCGCCTTTCGATACACTGTGCAACGTGCTCAAGAATATCTTGTTCGACAAAACCGATGGGGCAGATGGTGACGCATCTTGACAAACCGATTTGGGATTACCCCCTTTTGATCTTATATTTTTCTATTTTGTTGTAAAGTGTCTGGCGATCAATATCCAATTCCCTGGCTGCGCGGCTGATGTTCCAATCATTTTCACCCAAGATTTTCTCAATGTGCATTTTTTCCATCATTTTCAATGATCTGGGAAATACTTCAACATATGGCTCTTTGCGGAATAGGGGAAGGTCATCCGCTACGATCTCTTTGTGCTGACCGATCACAAGGGCCCTTTCAATAACGTTTTCCAATTCCCTGACATTTCCGGGCCAATCATACTCCATCAGAAGCTTCAGCGCTGAAGGGGCTATCTTCAATTGCTCTTTATTCATTTCAAAAGAATATTTCTTGATAAATTCCTCTGCCAGCAGCGGGATGTCCTCTTTTCTCTCTCTCAATGGCGGCACATGGATAGAGATCACGTTCAGCCTGTAATAGAGATCTTCTCGAAACCGCTCCTCTTTGATAGCCCTTTTAAGATCACGATTGGTTGCCGCAAGGATACGAACATCAACCTTTATTACCTCCTCACCGCCCAGGGTATTGAACTCTTTTTGCTGCAAAACACGCAAGAGATCCACCTGTGTTTTCAAACTAATGTCACCTATCTCATCCAGGAAAAGGGTGCCTTTATCTGCCATCTCAAAACGGCCTTTTTTTCTGTGATCTGCGCCTGTAAATGCGCCCTTTTCATAGCCGAAAAGTTCACTCTCCAGCAGGGAATCGGGCAATGCCCCGCAGCTTAACACGATGAAAGGCATGTAACAGCGGGGACTGTTTCCATGGATAGCCTTAGCAATCAATTCTTTACCTGTGCCGCTCTCACCGGTTATCAGTACCGTCGAATCGGTAGGCGCCACCTGTGTTATTAATTCAAAAACCTCCTGCATTGCATGGCTTTTTCCGATGATCTCTTCGAATTCATATTTTTCTTCCAGCTTTTCACGGAGTAAAATATTCTCAAGCACCAGCTCTTTATGGGCAATGATCTTTTTGATCTCCATTTCTATCTCATCAGGGTCAAACGGCTTTGCAAGATAGTGAAAGGCCCCTTGCCTCATGGCCTGTACAGCGGTGTCTACAGTGGCATAGGCTGTCATCATTAGTATCTCAACCCCTGAGTCAACCTCTTTAATCCTTTTCAGGGCCTCAAGACCATCCATACCCGGCATTTTCAGATCCAGCAAAATCACATCCCAGCTCTTTTCCTGGACCATGGCAATGGCATCCCCACCGCTTGCCGCAACACCTACGTCATAACCATCCTCTAGAAGCCAGTCTTCAAGAGATTCCCGCACTGCCGGCTCATCATCAACCACGAGGATACGGAATTTTTTGGTCATCATGTGCCCCCTATATGAATCTACGACGAAACCAAACCGTTGACTTTTCTTCGGCATTCATTTCCATATCGGCACGTGGCTTGCTTCACTACCGGGCAATGGGAAGACTAACCTTGAAAACGGACCCCTTTCCAGGCTTGCTTTCCACCTCTATTGTGCCCTTGTGCCGAGCAATGATACCGTAGGCCACCGAAAGGCCGAGACCTACTCCCTTGCCCTCTTCCTTGGTAGTAAAAAATGGTTCAAAGATATTTCTCAGGTCTTCCTCAGGAATACCTTGACCTGTATCGGAAACCACAATTTCAATAAAGCCACTGGTTACGGAAGGTTTGGCGGCCACGGTCAGGCAACCCCCTCCGGCCATAGCTTCTGAAGCATTGCCCATAATGTTTAGAAGAACCTGCTGAATCTGTTTAAAGTCACAGCATGCTTTAGGCAAACCAGTTTCAATCTCTCTAACGCGTCTGATATTTTTCATTTCAAGGTCATGGGCAATAAGAACCATGGTCTTGTCAATAATTTCTTCAATGCTGTGGTCCTGCATGGTGATTGGGGACTGTCGTGAAAAGGCCAGGAGATTCCTTACAATATCACCGCATCTGGATATCTCTGATTCAATTGTGGTTAGATATCGAGAAATGTCTTCAAGTCTTTCCGACGTAAAACTTTGCCGGGCCATGAGCTTCATCATTAATCTGATGTAGGTTAAAACCGCGGCCAGGGGGTTGTTTATCTCGTGGGCAATGCTAGCTGCCATTTTACCCAGTGAGGCCAGTTTTTCCGTCCGGATCACCTGTTCCTGGGCCTCCATGAGTTCCTGATAGGCCCTGTTAATACTCTCATAAAGGTTTGCGTTATCGACGGCTACTCCTATCTGGTTGCCAATGCCGGTCAATGCCTCCAGGTAATTGGCTGAAAATTCGAATACATGACTGGACACACACATCACACCTACCGGTTCCCCTTTGGAGACAAGTGGTATGTAAGCAGTGGAATGAAGTCCCTCCTCAATCATAAATTCAGCGTAGGGGTCTTCGAATGCGGCCAAATTGTCAATGACCCTTGTCTCTCCTGGAAAGACGGCCCGTCCGAGGAACCCAGCGCCCACTTTCCGGTTTTTTACATGACTCTTTGAAATGAATTTATCAGAAAGCCCTTTATGAGCTACCAGATTGAGTATGTTTTGCTTCTTGTCCAGCAAATAGATCCTGACACTGTCTGCCTCAATCAGTTCACAGATCTCATTAATGGTGCTCTTTAGTATCTCACTTAAATCAAGACTGCTACTCACCGTCATGGAGATGGCATTCATAATGGCAAGTCTCTTGTTTCTACTCTCGATCTGCTTCTGGGCCTTTTTTCTTTTTTTTATGTCCCTTATGATGATTACATAGCCGGTAATCTGTCCGATTAAATCCAAAATTACATTTGAAGTAATCAGGGCGTCAAATATACGTTTTCCTCTCCCTGAAAGCCGGGTCTCAAATTCTGTTACAAAGCCCTGCCGAAAAACCGTCTTCTGGTATTTATAAAGGTCCTCCTGTTCCTCAAAGAACTCTTCGTCCCATCTCAGGCTCAAAAGCTGCTCTTTGCTTTTATACCCCAATACCTCGATTCCTGCTTGATTGATCTCTATTATCTTGCCGTTTGAATCGGTTAGTAGGAGTGCGTCGCGGGAGCGTTCAAATATGGTTCGGTATCTCTCTTCGGATTTTTGCAGGTAGTTTAAGCGCTTCCCTATTATTTCCTCCAGGTTTCCAGTAACCTTTTTCAGTTCTTCTTGCAGGCGTTTCTTTTCCGTGATATCAGTTGCCGCTTCCAGGACATAGACGACTTCCCCCTGATCATCTTTAACTGGGGTGGACTTAACGAGCATTTGCGCAATCCTGCCATCTTTCATCACAACATTTTCTTCGTTCCAGTGCACCTGACCGTCTTGGAAAGACTCTTGAACTAAACAACCTTCACATCTATCATTCCTGTTTTTCCATACCTTGTAACAAAGACCGTTTGGATGCATGCCAAACTCATTCTTAAACAGATCATTGGCCATAATAATCTGATAATTACTGTTGATTGCTATCACATAATCGGTGACGCTCTGGAGCAGCACCTCATAAATTTTTTGTTTCTGGGAAAGACTTTCTGTTTCCATAACTTGAAAACCTCGTAAAAAGTCGCTTCGAGCCTTTTTACTCGGCGGAGGAGGGCTACCCCTCCCCTGCCATTTGAATTAAATTCAAATGGTTCCACCTCCACCCCAGTCCGGGGCTTAACCGCCCTCGGACCGTTGATGGACTTTTTGCCAGTCCATCTAACTTAATTAAATCATAAAAAAAATGGGCGATCAAGCGGATTCAATATTACCCGGTCAAGGCCCCTGGTCCATAAATGATTTTTTACAATTTGCAAAAAACACTGACAGTCAATAGAACGAAATCAATATCTAGATCAGTTTTTTGGCGGTGTTTTACCTGTATTTTTTAAGAAATATATCAATTTCAGAGCTTTCTCTTGACTTGGTACATTAATTGCTGGCATTAATCTAATTGTCTATTTACAGCTCTTTTGAAAGTTCAGGTGCTCCCCCACACTGGGCAGTGGGATAAGCATGTCAAATTGAGAAATTCCTTTTATCAAGGAGTCAATCATGGAAGCTCAAACCACCCAAAAGGCCAAGGGTGCAGTTATGGTTATAGGCGGAGGTATTGCCGGCATGCAGGCGGCCCTTGATCTGGCAGATTCAGGCCTTTATGTCCATCTCGTGGAAAAATCTCCGGCTATCGGTGGGGTGATGTCTCAATTGGACAAAACCTTTCCCACCAATGACTGTTCCATGTGAATTATCTCTCCTAAACTGGTCGAGGTCGGCCGGCATCTGAACATTGAACTCCACACCTGTACAAATATTGAAGACATAGATGGGCAAAAGGGAAATTTCCAGGTTACCCTCCGGAAAACCCCTCGCTATGTTGATCTTGATAAATGTGCCGCCTGCGGTGATTGCGAAAAAGTTTGCCCAGTGCTGAGGCCCAGCGAATATGACATGGGTCTGGCAACCCGTAAGGCCGTTTACAAACCATATGCCCAAGCCATCCCCGGAGCCTTTGCAATAGAAAAACTCGATAAAGCACCCTGCATGATGGCCTGCCCGGCCCACCTCAATGTGCAGGGATATGTGCAGATGGTAAAGCAGGGGCAGTACAGGGAAGCAATTGAAATCATCATGGAGAACCTCCCATTCCCCGGAGTACTTGGCCGGGTCTGTCCGCACCCCTGTGAAAAGAGCTGCCGGCGCCTTGAAATTGACGAGGCGATCGCCATAAGAGAGCTTAAAAGAGTGGCCGCTGATCATGTGAACCTGGGTGCTATCCCGGTACCCGAGATAACACCCAGAAAGGAAAAAGTTGCCATAATAGGCTCAGGCCCGGCAGGTCTTACAGCTGCATATTTTCTTGCCCTGGACGGATATCACATAAGTGTATATGAGGCCATGCCCGAAGCAGGCGGCATGATGCGCTACGGTATCCCTGAACACAGGCTGCCAAGGTCTATCCTGAATGCAGAGATCGAAAATCTCAAACGTTACGGAGTCAAGATTCATACCAAAACAGTTATTGGGAAGGACCTCACCATTGAAGAACTGCAGGGACATGGGGCCAGGGCAGTATTCCTCGCTGCCGGGGCCTGGAAAGATCTGAGACTCGGCATACCGGGCGAGGAAGGGTGTGAGGGTGTCAGCAATGTCACGTCTTTTCTAAGGGAAGTTCACCTGGGTAATCGGAAAAGCCTGGAAGGCAAGATCGTGGTTATCGGGGGAGGACCTTCAGCCCTCGATGGCGCCAGGGTAGCACTTCGCCTGGGCGCGAGTGAGGCGCATATAATATATCGCCGGTCCAGGGTTGAAATGCCGTCAGAACCCGAGGAAGTTGATGAAACAGAAAAGGAAGGTGTAAAGATCCATTTCCTGGTAGCCCCCAAAAGGATTACCAGTGAGCACGGAAGGGTTTCCGGTATTGAATGTATTCGTACACGCCTGACCGAACCCGATACCACTGGCAGGCGAAAGCCCATTCCGGTTGAAGGTTCGGAATTTTTTATTGAAGCAGATCATATTATTCCCGCAATCGGGCAGGAACCGGATCTGGATTTTTTAGGTGAAGAAAGGACCCTGCATGTGTCGAAGTGGAACCTGATAGAAGTCAATCCTGAGACCCTGCAAACTAATAAGCCGGGGATTTTTGCTGGCGGAGATGTAATTACGGGCCCTGCCACGGTTATTGAGGCCGTGGAGGCAGGAAAAAGGGCCGCCAAATATATGGCCAAATATATACGGGGAGAGGAACTGCCAACAGAATGGCATGAGGAGCCCCCAATAGAAAACAATTGGGTGGAAATTCCTGATGATGAACCTGCAAGACAGCGCCTGAAGGCGCCTACCTTATCCTTGGAAAAAAGGCTTTTGGGATTTGAAGAGGTTAATCTTCTTGCTGATGAAGACTCGGCACTGGAGGAGGCAGGGCGTTGCCTTAACTGCGGAGGATGTTGTGAATGCTTTCAGTGCGTGACAGTATGTGAAGCTGGTGCGGTCACTCTTGATACGCATGCACAGCAGGAAAAGGAAGTAGTAATCAATGTGGGCGCAGTAATAATGGCGCCGGGTTTTAAGCCCTTCGACCCCACAAATTTTGATGTTTATCAGTATTCCTCCCTCCCGAATGTTGTAACCAGCATGGAGTTTGAGCGTATCCTGAGCGCTACAGGCCCCTATGAAGGGCATCTCAAACGGCCTTCTGACCTGAAGGAACCAAAAAAAATCGCATGGATCCAGTGTGTTGGTTCCAGGGACATCAACCAATGCGATAACTCATACTGTTCGTCGTTCTGCTGCATGTATGCTATCAAAGAGGCAGTGATTGCAAAAGAGCATGCCGGCGATAACCTGGATACTGCCATCTTTTTTATGGATATCCGGACCCACGGCAAGGATTTTGAACGGTATTATGAACGGGCCATGAATGAAACAGGGGTACGTTTTATTCGCTCACGTATCCACAGCATAGAACCGGCAGGGCCCGGATCCGATGACCTGAAGCTGGCGTATATTGATGAAGACGGAAAGATGAAAAGTGAAGTATTTGATCTGGTGGTTCTCTCTGTTGGCCTGGAGATCCCCAAAAACACCCGGAAACTGGCAGACAAATTGGGCATTATCCTGGACAAAGACGGGTTTACCGAAGTGAGCTGTTTCGAGCCTGTTTCTACCTCCCGGCCTGGGATATTTGCCTGCGGGGCTTTTACAGGCCCTAAGGATATCCCGAAGTCGGTCAGGGGGGCATCGGCAGCTTCCTCGGAATGCGGAGCGCTGCTTGCCGATTCTCGCAATACCCTTACCCACGAAAAGACGTATCCTCCCGAGGACCCTATTATCTATGAAGAACCACGAATAGGCGTTTTTGTCTGTCATTGTGGTATCAACATCGGGGGGGTTGTTGATGTACCTGCGGTTCGTGATTACGCCAGGACCCTTCCCAATGTTGTCTATGCCGGAGACAATCTTTTTACCTGCAGCCAGGATACCCAGGAGAATATCAGGGAAGCAATCAAGCAAAATCGGATCAACAGGGTTGTTGTAGCAGCATGTACTCCCCGTAGCCACGAACCACTTTTTCAGGAAACAATTAGGGAGGCAGGTTTAAACCCTTACCTTTTTGAATTTGCAAATATTCGTGATCAGAATTCATGGGTACACAAGGGGGAACCGGAAAAGGCGACTGAGATAGCCAAAGACCTTGTGCGCATGTCAGTGTCCAAGGCCATGTTTCTGGAGCCCATTGACCGGTTACGACTGGAACTCAATCAGAGCGCCCTGGTAATAGGCGGCGGGATCGCCGGAATGAATGCCGCACTTAATCTGGCAGACCAAGGTTTCAAGACATGCCTGGTTGAACAAAAGGAGATGCTGGGCGGGCAAGGCCTTAATATAAAAAGGACCTGGAAGGGTGAAGATGTAACGGTCTATCTCAGTAATCTCATTGCCAGTGTGAAAGAACATAAAAAAATCGAGGTAATGCTGAGCACTGAGATTGTTAATAGAAAGGGTTTTGTTGGTAACTTTTCGACTACTGTCCGGAGTGGTGGTGATGAACGTGAACTCCAGCACGGTATTATAATTCTTGCCACAGGGGCCCGGGCCCTTGAACCCGATGAATACCTTTACGGACAGAGTGAGCGAGTTTTGATATGGCATGACCTGGAAGACCTGTTTGAAAAAAAGCCTGAAAAACTGAAGCAATCCAAGGGTATTGCCTTTATCCAGTGTGTAGGCTCCCGTGAACCTGAACGGCCATACTGTTCAAAGATATGCTGTACCACCACCGTCCGGCAGGCCATTGACTTTAAAGAGCAGAAACCCGATCTGAATGTGTATATCCTGTACCGCGATATTCGCACATACGGGACAAAAGAGAGACTTTACCAAAAGGCCAGAGAACTGGGTGTGATATTCATCCGCTACTCCGTGGATGAAAAGCCTTTAGTAGAAAAGGAAACGCGCAAGGGAAAAGATAGGCTGAAAATCACCGTCAGAGATAATATTCTGGGGGTTCCCCTGCACCTCCATGTGGATTACCTTAATCTGGCCACGGCAATTATTCCAAACGGCCAGGAGGATGTGTTATCCAAACTGTTGAAGGTACCCCTTGACAACGATGGCTTCTTTCTTGAAGCACACATGAAATTGAAGCCTGTCGAGTTTGCAGCTGATGGGATATATCTCTGTGGACTGGCCCACTATCCCAAGCCCATTGAAGAATCTATAATACAGGCAAAGGCGGCTGCTTCCCGTGCAGCAACCCTGCTGGTCAGGGATTATGTGGAAGTTGAGCCTATTGTATCGGTTGTTGACCAGGAAAAATGCATAGGATGCGGTTTGTGTGAGGCATCATGCCCTTTTGGCGCCATAAACCTTGAAAAGATACCTGGCAAAGGATACAGGGCAGAGAATATTTCAGCGCTTTGTAAAGGTTGTGGTATTTGTGCCGCCGCCTGCCCGCAGAAGGCTATCGATATAAAGCATTTTCGTGATCGCCAGATTTTTGCGGCAATTCAGGCAGGCGGTGCGAAGGGCTGATAATGAAAAATCAGGAGAATGTCAATGAACGAACAATTTGAACCCAAAATCCTGGCATTGCTATGCAACTGGTGTGCCTATGCAGGCGCTGATCTTGCAGGTGTCTCAAGATTTCAATACCCCCCTACCATCCGTGTAATTCGAGTGATGTGCTCGGGCCGGATTGATCCTTTGTTTGTGTTAAGCGGTTTAAAGAGTGGGTTTGACAGCGTGTTTGTGTCCGGGTGACATATTGGAGAATGCCATTACCTGGATGGTAATATTTATACAGCAAGCAGGATGGATGTGGTGCAACACCTTATGGATATCTCCGGTATCGGGTCGGGTCGGGTCCAACTTCGATGGGTCAGTTCTGCCGAAGGGAAACTATTTGCAGACTATGTGACCGAGATTAGTGATGTAACCAGGGACTTGGGTCCTTTTGATCGAAAGAAGTTTGAGCTTCCACTGGGAGCGGTTGAACAGACCCTGAATTCTGCCCGGATCCGGTGGTTGATGGGGTTAACACTACAGCTTACCGAGCAGGGAAACGTTTACCAAGAAAAATTAAAAAAGGAAAATTACCAAAAAGTGATCCACCAGGCTACGGAAGAAGAATATCAGAAAGCGCTGGTTCTGGAATCACTTAAAGAAACCCCCCGGTCTGTGCGGGTTATTTCCGAAAAAACCGGGTTGCCCATATATACTGTCTCTTTAACGTTAAACGAACTGGAAAGATATGGACAGGCTGAATTAAGCGGTTACGACGGAAGCACTCCTAAATTCATCGGTTTGGCTGCATAGACTTTTCATATATGTGTTCCCCTGGGAGTGTCTTTCCGGGGGTGATCGCGCCTTCAGCGACGATGAGACATCGAGGCCAAAAGCCGCTTCTAATATATATTAAGGAATTGTCATGACAAAGACAAAAGAGACGAAAAAAACAGGAAGCGTGATGGTAGTCGGAGCCGGTATCGCCGGTATGCAGGCGGCCCTGGATCTGGCAGCAGCAGGATACTACGTGCATTTAGTAGATAGATCTACGAGTATCGGGGGTATAATGGCACAGTTGGACAAGACCTTTCCAACCAATGATTGTGCCATGTGAGTTATCTCACCCAAACTGGTCGAGGTCGGCCGGCATCTGAATATCAACATCATTGCCAACTCAGAGGTCGAATCCCTTAAAGGACAGCCCGGACATTTTGTGGCAACCCTGAGGAATAATCCTCGTTATATTGATCCGGAAAAATGTACGGGGTGCGGGCAGTGCAGTCAGGCCTGCCCCATAAGAGGCGTCAATGAATACGATTGCGGCCTTTCTCTAAGGTGTGCCACTTCCATCCAGTACGCTCAGGCCATACCCCTTGCCTATACCATCGACCGGGACCTGTGCATTGGTTGCGGGCTTTGCGAAAAGATCTGTCTGGCCGAAGCAGTCCGTTTTGATGATAAACCCAGGAAGATAGATCTGGAAGTTGGCGCCCTGATCCTTGCCGTGGGCAACGAAGTATTTGATCCGAGCAGCCTGGACACATATAGCTATACAAAATCTCCCAATGTAGTTACCAGTATGGAGTTTGAGCGTATTTTAAGTGCCTCAGGTCCATACATGGGGCATCTGATGCGGCCTTACGACAGGGAGGAACCCAGAAAAATAGCATGGTTACAATGTGTGGGCTCACGGGACACCCATGAGAACGCCAACCCGTATTGTTCGTCCGTGTGCTGTATGTATGCCATAAAGGAGGCGGTAATAGCCATGGAGCACGCACATGGAGACATAGATACTGCAATTTTTTATATGGACATGCGCACCTATGGCAAGGATTTTGAGGAATATTATGACCGCGCCAGGGAAGAGCATGGCGTCCGTTTTATCTGTTCACGCGTTCATACTGTTGAACCAGTAGAAGACGGGGATCTCAGAATCCGCTATACGAATGGTGCAGGCGAACTGGAGGAAGAAGTCTTCAACCTCGTGGTTCTTTCCGTCGGGTTCCAGGTCGGCAAGAGTACTATAGAACTTTGCCAAAGTCTGGGAATCGAGCTGGACACAAACAGCTTCGCTAAGACAAATAGCTTTTTGCCGGTCGCAACCAGCAAACCTGGAATTTACGTCTGCGGGACCATGCAAGGGCCCAAGGATATTCCCCAGTCAGTGATGGAATCTTCAGCAGCAGCCGCTGCATCCAGCATGCTCCTCAGTG
>CAZENC010000058.1:0-12517 GCA_964513115.1 uncultured Desulfobacteraceae bacterium
ATCGGGCGATTTCAGACTTCGCAGGTATGGGTATCATGCTTTTACGGGACAACAATGTGCTCTATTATAATGAACGCCTTGCAAAATTTATGGATATCTCCGGTAAGGAAGTTAACAAGGATGACTTCATGAATTGGATCCATCCCGAAGATAGAGAGGAAATAGACCGTCACTATAAGGACCTGTTGAGCGGATTGGAGGAGCATTTGCGCTTCGAATTCCGTGCTCATAATATAAATGGTCCACGGCATTATCGTGCCTACGCCCAGCTCATAGAGTACGAGGACCATGCAGCCATACATTTTATCTTGGACGATATCACCAAACAGAAGGAGTTGGCCCGGAAGGCCCGGCTCAATGAGCTCAGGCTCTACCATGAGGATCGTCTTACCGCTCTTGGGATTATGGCCGCAGGGATTGCCCATGAACTGAATCAACCCTTGAATACCATCCGGGTAGTTACGGATGGCCTGCTCTTCGGAAGGGACGAAGGGTGGGATCTGGATCAGGAAGAACTCTTTGAAAACCTGGAGATGGTCTCACGGCAGGTGGTTCGGATGAGCGATGTGATCCAGAACATACGTAATTTTGCAAGGGAGGATCGAGAAAAAACGGTTGGGGACGTCAATGCCAACGAAGCTATTAAAAATGTGTTTTCGATGATTGGGCGCCAGCTTGAGGCACACGGGGTCTCTGTCCAGAACGATTTATCGCCTGATTTACCACCCATCAAGACCGATCTGAACCGTCTGGAACAGGTCATCATGAATCTGGTTGTCAATGCCCGCCAGGCCTTAGATACCTGTTCCCACGACTGCAAAGAACTCCTGATAGAGACAGGCACCTACAATAGATCCGTATTCATCAAGGTGAGCGATAATGCCACCGGTATTCCAGACGACCTGTTGGTCAAAATCTTTGACCCCTTCTTTACTACCAAAGAGGTCGGGAAGGGAACGGGTTTGGGACTAAGTATCAGCCAATCTATTGTTTCCGAATTCAAGGGTCGTATCGAAGTCTCTAATAATCAAACCGGGGGAGCCACGTTTACGGTTACGGCCCCTGCTAATGGAGGATAGGCTTGAATATTCTTTTAGTGGACGATGAACCGGATGTGCGAAAGAGCTTATCGAATTTTTTGACAAAATTGGGTCACACGGTTATCTGCGCAACAAATGGGATAGAAGGACTGAAAACCTTCCACTCTCAGAGTTTTAATCTTGTCATTACAGATATCCGCATGCCCGGCATGGATGGTCTTGAAATACTCAGGCGTATCAAAACTATTGAAAAGTCTCCTGTGGACGTAATCGTGGTGACCGGACATGGAGACATGGACAATGCCATAAAAGCCCTCAAATACGGTGCATACGACTACTTGAAAAAGCCTGTAAATATCCGGGAGTTGGCCATTACAATTGAACGCTCAGCAGAATATGCGGCCCTACGGAACAATTACATTCGTCTTAAAAAGGAATTCCAGGAGCGGGTTGAACTCGAGACCCAGACAGTAAGGGGAGAAGCCGAACAACTGTGGGCTGCATATATTGAAGAGATCGGTTTGGATGACCTGTGCGTCTATTCTGAAGCCATGGCCCAGGTGATCAAGCAGGCTGAGAAATACAGTGTTGATAGATCAGTCCCCGTGCTTATTGAGGGGGAAAGCGGCACGGGCAAGGAACTGGTTGCACGGTATATCCATCACTATGCACAGAGCAACGCCCTGAATCCATTTGTGGCCATAAACTGTGGGGCCATAGCACCAGAGCTTTTTGAAAGTGAACTCTTCGGGCACGAGCCGGGTGCCTACACCGGTGCCACCAAGACCGGCCGAATAGGGAAACTTGAGGCAGCCAGCGAGGGCACGTTTTTTCTGGATGAGATTAGTGCCATGCCGCTTAACCTTCAGGTAAAACTCCTTAGAGTTTTAGAGGAGAAGAGTCTATATCGGCTCGGAGGCGTTGAGGAGATACCAGTTGACATTCGCTTTATCTCTGCTACCAATGAAGACTTAAACCAGGAGGTGGCAGAGAAACGATTTCGCCTGGATCTCTTTTACAGGGTCAATACGGGAACCATTGTGATCCCCCCCCTTCGGGACAGGACAGAGGATATCCTGCCACTCGCCCTTCGCTTTATAAAAAGATCCTTTGCCAGGAAAGGCAAAAAATTCGATCGATTTTCTCCTGCTGCGGAGAGATATCTTGTCTCATTACCATGGCCCGGGAATGTCCGCCAGCTCAAAAATGCAATGGAGCGATTGGCCTTACTCCGGTCGGGAAATCGGGTAGACGTTGAAGACCTTTCATTCATTAAAGAATTGATCCCGCCAAATGATTTCACATTGAATGCCAATGCTGTTTTAGGTCGTGATAACTTTAATCTGCCCGAGGATAAAATGGATATAGAAAATCTGAACCGGCAGATCATTAAAATGGCATTGGAAAAAAACAATGGAAATCAGACCCGTACTGCCCAATATTTGGGCCTTTCCAGACGGGTCCTCCAGGGTCGATTGAAAAAGACAGGACTGGCATAAATTCTTCTGCCCCAAAGAGTGCACATTGGCCTATTCGGTACACCAATCGGTGCAATATTTTTGGCCCGCTTTCCACTCTTTCATCCATTCAGAGCTTTTTTTTCTTCGAAACAATATCCATTCTTGTAACCTTTTTAAATTACTATAAATTTATAAATAACAAAACGCAGGAATAATAACCTCTATGAATGGGCATAATCCTTGCTTTTAATATGTTTGAGAGTTAAAAAACCCCTCCTGATGTCATTGCGAGGAGTCGATAAAACTGTTGTGGTGGGCCCCTCGCAATGACGAACCATAGGCTTTCAAATAATTTAAGTTATTTTCGATTACAGTGCCGCACCGCGGCATCACATAGCTTTTTACAATTTCAAATGTTCCATCCGAATAAAAGTCTGTTAAAATAGTCTAAATTAGGATAGTTTATGCTCATTATCGCCGAGAGAATCAACGCCTCCCGTAAGTACATCGCCCAGGCCATTTCATCAAAAAATATTGATTTCATCCAGAACGAAGCCAAGGCGCAGGATCAGGCCGGCGCCGACTATATTGACGTCAACACCGGAACCTTTGTTGGGGAAGAAGCTGAGCATCTCAAATGGGTTGTTAAAACGGTTCAGGCAGCCACTGAACTTCCCCTTTGCATTGATAGCCCGGACGCGGAAGTTATAAAGAACGTTCTTCCGCTTGTAAAAAAGCCCCCTATGATTAATTCCATCACTCTGGAATCCGAACGTCTGGAACGCATCCTTCCTCTTGTCGCTGAGCACAAGACCAAAGTAATCGGGCTCTGCCAGTCTGAGGATACCATGGCTGAGAAAACAAAGACCAAGATGAAGATGGCGGGACAACTGGTAGAAAAGGTTACAGCCGCCGGCGTACCTCTTGATGACCTATATATCGATCCGCTCTTGTACCCCCTTTCGGCCAACACGAAATCGGCCTTAGCCACTTTAGAAGCTGTTGAGCAGATTATGAAAGAGTTCCCGGGCGTTCATACCACCTGCGGTCTGACAAATGTCTCCTATGGACTACCTGACAGAAGGCTTGTTAATCGAACCTTCCTCGTGTCAGCTATAACCCGTGGTCTGGACTCCGTCATTCTGGATCCTACAGACAAACAGATTTACAAAGCTCTGAAGGCCACGCTAACGGTCATTGGGAAAGACGATTATTGTCTGGAATACATTGCGGCCTTCCGAGAAGGACGCTTTGAATAATCATATTGGGCAAGCTTTCCGGCAGGTAAAGCTTTTTGGGGGAATTTGGCTTAAACAAACTAAAGTAAGGAGGAAATTTTATGGAAAAAAACAGGAGGGAATTTCTTAAGACGGCCGGAGTCGGCGTTTTAGGCGCCGGTGCAGCAGCGCTTTTAGGGACCCAGAAGGTTTTTGCGGCCCCTGCCAAAGGTGTTCCTAAAGGACCGGTCAAGATCGGGATCATGGGCTTTCAGGCCGGGGTGGCCGCAGTACCTGGAATCGCAGGTATACGTGCTGCCGAAATCTGGGCCGACCAGATTAACAAGGCCGGAGGCATTCTGGGACGGATGGTTGAATTGAAAATCGAAGAAGAATCAAAGGCCAAGGATACCGTAGAAAAATTCAAAAAACTGACCATAAAAGAAAAATGCGACGTGATTTCAGGGATCCTTTCCACAGGCACTGGCCAGGCGGTCGGAAAAGAGGCCGAGGCAATCAAACAGCTCTGGTTGAGCTGGGACGGCACCACCCAGAAAGGTCTTATTGAAACCCAACCCAATGCCTTCTACGGATTTAGAAGCGTAGACAACGAACTGGAGGCAGTAGCCGGTGCCATTATGACCGCCAAGGTTTTTCCAAACATCAAGAAGGTTGCAGGAATAGGCAATGACTATTCGTATGGCCGAAATTGCTGGGAAGCCTATAAAAGGGTACTCTCCATGTACAATCCAGGCGTAAGTTTTGAGGAGGGCATTTTCACGAAATTGGGCGAGACGGATTTTTCCGCCGCCATAGATGCCCTGGCAGCCAAAAAACCCGATCTCATTATGTGCAGTTTCTGGTCCGGTGATACAAGCATCATCCTTAAGCAGGCAGCAGGTAAAAGGATCTTTGAAAACGTCAAGGGATGCTTTACAACCGGCGGAGGGGTGCATGACACCTTGAAAAAGGAATTTACCCCCGAAGGACTGATTCTGGGATACAACAGCCTGTACTTCCGCTGGACAGATAACTGGCCTTTGCTGAATGAGTTCACAGAGATCTATCATAAAAAACATAATGCATATCCGGTTTATGAATGCTGTCATGCCTATTTCACACTCCAGGCATACAAAGCAGCGGTTGAAAAATGTTATGGATTGACCGGTAAATGGCCGACAAAAGAACAGGTCGTTGAAGCCCTCCGGGGAATCAATGTCCCATCTCTTTCCGGTTATCGTGGATACCGGCAGGACAACAAGCAGGAGTGCTGTTTCTTCATGGGATTAACTACCCATAAGAATCCCTATGATTTTGTCACGATTGATCCAGTACATATTCTGCCCTCCGCCATGATCCAAAAGCCAGAGGGCTATACCTTTGACCAATGGGCAACGGCATGGGAAAAGAAAGTGAAGGGTTAATACAAGTCTTGAACATCCATCTTCCCCCTCCCTCAAAGGGAGGGGGAATTACAAAGTACTGAGAAAAACATGGTCGAAACCATTGTCAACATACTGTTCAGCGGTATCTTTCATGCCTCCGTCCTTTTTCTTGTGGCGGCCGGCCTGCAACTGGTGTTCGGAGTCCAAAAGATCTTTAATTTGGCCTGCGGGAGCTTTTACGCCCTTGGGGCATATCTCGGTATTGTTTTCGTCAAATATTTCCTCTCCGTCGGAGGCCCGCCCGTTCTGGCTATACTTCCACTTCTAGCCGCCGGATTTGTGCTTGCCATTATCGGCCCGATCATCGAAAGAGGTCTGTTGCGGTTCGTTTATGATCGTGATGTACATTTCCAGCTTTTGCTGACCTTCGCCCTTCTCCTCATGATCGAAGATATTATCAAGTTAATCTGGGGGACCTATCCCCTTTCCACCCAGGGCGTGTACCTGGCATTCGGGATCCTCGACGTCTTCGGCGCCTCAATTCCTGTTTATAATCTGATCGTTATCGCTGCATCCATAATTATAGCAGGAATCATGGCGCACATCCTTTCCAATACCCGCTTTGGACGAATGATTCGAGCCACATCGGACAATAATGAGATGGCTCAGGCCCTGGGAATAAATATCAATAATATCTATGTTAAGGTTTTTACCCTGGGAACCGTCCTGGGGACAATCGGGGGCGCCCTTGTCATTCCTTCCACCGCTGCCATGAGTGAGATGTCCGTAGACCTGATCGTTCTGGCCTTCGCCGTTGTTGTCATTGGCGGGCTTGGTAGCATGAAGGGCGCTTTTATTGGCGCCCTGTTGGTAGGGATCTTAAAATCGGTCTCTTTTGCCGTTTACCCGGAACTGGAGATGTTATTAATCTATCTAATTGTTATTGCCGTTCTGGTCTTTAAACCTCAGGGACTGTTCGGAACGGCAACTTAATGGAGGAATCCCTGTCTTTTGCCGGCACAGGGTCCAAACGTCAGAGAGGTTATCCCTATGAATAAAACCAGGATTGTAGGTCTGATTCTGATTCTGGCCTTTCTGTGTGTCTGGCCTTTTATTGGACCGGAATACCAAGTCTATCTTACACTTTCCTTTTTTGCCTACTCCGTTGCCCTTTTGGGTCTTAATCTCTTATTCAATTATACCGGGCTGCTATCTTTCGGCCATGCCCTGTTCATTGGCCTCGGAGGCTACACGGCCGCATTTCTTACATCAAAGTTTCATGTACCTTATATGGAAGTTTCCATCCTTTTTACGATTCTCATATCGGCGATCGTGGCAGCGCTGGTTGGGCTGGTCTGTGTCCGCTATATTAAGATCTATTTTGCCATGCTGACCCTGGCCTTTGGCATGCTGTTTCACTCATTTTTGATGAAAACATATCACCTTACAGGCGGGGATGAAGGGATGCCTGTCGAGCAACCTTATCTCCTGGGATTCGATTTCAGTTCCATGGATCAAATGACGTTCCTTTGCGGACCCTATTACTATTACAGTCTAGTCGTTCTCATCCTGGCTTCAATTGCCATGTGGCGCATTGTTAATTCACATTTCGGGCTATGTATTATGTCCATCAGGGATAATCCCGATAAGGCGGAGTACTTAGGAATCGGAATCAGAAAATACCGCCTGTTTGCCTTTATTATTTCGGGTTGCTTTGCCGGTTTGGGGGGGGTGCTCCTGGCGCCTATAACCGGACACATGGACCCGGGTATGGTTTTCTGGACCCATTCTGGCGACATGGTCTTTATGACACTGGTAGGAGGTTTTTCCAATTTTTTCGGGCCTATGCTTGGAACGGTCATCTTCATAACCCTTCGGGATGTCATTAGTTCTTATATCGAGTACTGGAGGCTTATCTTTGGGGCGCTTCTGGCAGTTATTGTCATTTTGTCCCCCGGCGGCGTCATGGAGGTTTTGACAAATCTCTTCAATCTCATTAGAAGAAAAATAATGGCCGGAGTGAACGCGTAATGATTCTAGAAGCAATAAATATCAGTAAATACTATGGGGGTTTTTGTGCCCTGAACGGCGTAAATATCGGGGTTGAGGAAGGTGAGTTCGTATCAGTCATAGGCCCCAACGGGGCTGGCAAGACAACCTTGATCAACGTTCTTACCGGATTCCTTAAACCCGAAGAAGGTCAGGTATTATTTAAGGGGGAGGATATTTCGGGAAAAGGCCCTGAGAAACTGACCAAACTTGGCATTGCCCGGAGCTTTCAATTGGTCCATATATTTCCGGAATTTACAGTGCTTAACACCATAAAGGCCGCCATCATTTCAAGGCACGGAAAAGGCTTGAGGTTCTATTCCCTCCTCGCCAAGGATAAAGAAATTCACGAACAGGCCCTGGAGGTGGCAGAGCTATTCGGACTTGCAGACCAAATGGAAGAAAAAGCCAAGAATTTCCCACAGGGTGTAAAAAAACTCCTGGATGTAGCTTCGGCCTTTGCCCTCCACCCGGAAATTATTCTCTTGGATGAGCCGACCAGTGGTGTGAGCACTAGTGATAAAAACAAAATCATGCAGGTACTGGTGGATGCCTCCAAAAAGATCGGCATCAAAACCATACTCCAGGTGGAACACGACATGGATATCGTGTTCTCCTATTCGGATAGAATTATAGTCGTCCAACAAGGGAGAATCCTGGCCGACGGCCCTCCGGACAAAATAGAAAAAAATGAAGACGTGATCTGTAATGTAGTGGGCCAGAAAGAGTGTTTTCAGACCTTTGATCGTATTATGGACATGAATCGTGAGGAAAGGGCGTAAGGCTTTATGTTATCCGTTGATTCGATAGATGTTTTCATTAAATCCAGTCGCATCCTGCGTAATGTATCATTGGAAGCGGGAAAAGGCGAAGTGGTTTGCCTTATCGGCCGTAACGGCGCGGGAAAGACTACCACTCTGCGGACCATCATGGGTTATCTCAGACCGGAAAAGGGGAGCGTCAGTTTTCATGGTGAAGATATCACACGAAAAAACACTTATGAAATCAGCCGCATGGGCATTGGTTACGCCCCCGAGGATAGTGGCATATTCCCGGATCTGACTACCCATGAAAACATCGAGATCTCAACCTGGACCAGGAAAACAGAGAAATCTGAAGAGGAAAGAATTAAGCTGGCCTATAAGGTATTCCCTGTCCTGGAAGGTTATAAAAAACGCAAGGGAACGCAACTAAGCGGCGGGGAACGCAAGATGCTTTCAATTGCAAGGGCACTTGCCCTGGAACCGGAATTATTTATCCTGGATGAACCTTTTGAAGGGCTGGCGCCGGCAATCGTCACTGAGGTGGCGGGGAGTATCCAAGAGATTATCAAAATAGGGCCGTCCATCATCATATCGGAGTCAAACATCTATCACGTGCCGGACTTTGCGGATCGTTTATACGTGATCGAAAGGGGAGAAATCATCTTTTCAGGCAAACTGGAGGAGGTTGCCCGGGAAAGAGATATTTTAAGGATAATTGCGGGAACAACGTGATGTATATATAGCCTGGTTTTTAAGGAGGTTGATAATTTATGACAGACTTTAACTTGAGAGGACCGAGCCCGGATTGGGAACGTATAAGGAAAACCGTAAGGCATGAGGAGCCAGACAGGGTGCCTCTATTGGAGGCCCTGGTTGAATATCCGGTACAAAGCCAATTTCTGGGTCGAGAGGTAACTTCTGATGATATCAAATCTCAGGTGGAATTTTATTATAAAGCCGGCTATGATGCCGTGCCCATCACCGTGAGCGCCATGGCCTTTGGAAAGGTAGACGATGCCTCACCCATTTCAAAGGTCATCAGAGAAAAAATGCTCAAGGACGAAACAGATAAGCAAGACATGACAAAATGGAGCCTGGAATATACCAGCTTCATTGGAGACAGGCAGGACTTTGAAAATTTTCCCTGGGAGGAGTTGGAAAAACCGGAGCTTCTCAGCCAATTATATGAGGTTAAGGACTATCTGCCTGAAGGAATGAAGGTCATCGCCAACTCAGGCAAAATATTTACCCTGGCCTGGATGCTCATGGGTTTTAACAACTTTGCGACCAAACTGATAATGGATGAACAATTCGTATCGGATGTTTTTGATAAGGTCGCGCATATTCAGCTAAACCTGCTGGATAAGATATTTGACATACCTTATGTGGGAGCCGTGTGGATCGTTGATGACCTGTCCTTTGGGACCGGTCCCATGATCTCACCACAGGCATTTCGAGATCATGTCTTTCCCTGGTATAAGAAAATAGCAAATAAATGCCATGAAAACGATGTGCTGTTATTCCAGCACTCAGACGGCGATCTGAGTTTGCTTATGGAGGACATCATCGATATTGGATCAGACCTATTGCATCCCATTGACCCAACGTGTATGAGCATGAGGGAAGTCAAAAAGAAGTACGGAGATCGTCTTGCCTTTGCAGGCAATGTGGCCAATGAACTCCTCCGTTCGGGCACCATGGAGGAGGTGGAGGAAAGGGTCAAAGAGCTGATGAAAAATATGGCACCTGGAGGGGGTTACTGCCTGGCCGCCGGCAATTCCGTGACAGAATGGGGAAAATTCGAAAACTATATCGCAATGCTCAAAGCAACCGAAAAATATGGGAAATACCCAATTAGATTGTGATAGGAGGATGGCAACGATGAGTGAACATCTTGATAAGATTAAAGAATCTATCATTAGTGGAAAATATAAAGAGATAGAGACCCTGGTTCAAGCGGCGATTGAAGATAAGGCGGACTTAGACCAAATTATAAATGACGGCATGGTTGCTGCCATGGACATAGTGGGTCAAAAATTTGCGGAGAGCGAAATTTTCATACCAGAAATGCTTGTTTCAGCCGTTACCATGAAAAAGGGATTGGAAATCATAAAACCTCTCTTGAAAGGTGACGAGATCGAATCCAAGGGAACGATCATTATGTGCACGGTCAAGGGTGACATACATGATATCGGCAAAAACCTCGTTATTATGATGCTGCAAGGGGCCGGATTTGATGTAATCGATCTTGGTGTAGACATGAGCACTGAAGATCTGACTCGGAAGGTTGAAGAAATAAAGCCTGATATACTTGGATTATCCGCATTATTAACCACTACCATGCCGGAAATCAAAAATGTAATTGAGACTTTAAAGGATAAGGGTTTGCGGAACAGTGTTAAAGTCATGGTAGGGGGTGCACCGCTTAACGCAGCATTTGCAGAAAAAGTTGGTGCAGACGGTTATGGCCAAGACGCGGCAGAAGCTGTTGTGCTTGCAAGAAGGCTTGTAGCGGCAAAGTAATTTTTTAATTATATTCGTGTGACCAAATGTTGCCTACCATAAAAGCCTAAAATAAATGTTTGGGTATCACGTTAAATAGAGTGCACCAACCTGCTTAAGCCTGCAAACCAATCTGATCTTCCTAATGGTTGCCGTCAAGATTTAGTCTTTACAACTTTCTCCCTTTAATAGGGAAAGTGGGAGTATGACCACCATGCAAGTCGGGTAAAGATAATTATGACACGCGGTACTATTTTTGTTTTTAAGGAAGGAGCATTGCATGGATTTTAAACCGGATTTCGAACGGATCAAGAAAACGGCTCGACATGAGGAACCGGACAGGGTTCCCCTTTGTGAGGTGCTCATCGAGTATCCCATACAAAGTCGGTTTATGGGCAGACAGGTCACAGCGGATGACCTTGAATTGCAAGTAGGTTTTTGGATTAAGGCTGGTTACGATTTCATCCCATTGACTGTAGGTATGATGACGCCTGGGAAGGTCACAGATGAATCTTCGATTTCCAGAGTCATTAAGGAAGTCATGCTCAAAGATTCACCGGACGCTGATGATGAAAGGGCTTGGAGCCTGGAATATACCAGCTTTATTAACAATCGGGAGGATTTCGAAAAATTTCCTTGGGAAATTGCCGCCCAATTGGATTTCAGCAAATTCCACGACGTCAAAGATCTGTTGCCCGAAGGAATGAAAGTCATCGCTGTCTCGGGTAAGATTTTTACCATGACATGGATGCTCATGGGATTCAATAACTTTGCCATATCATTGCTTATGGACGAAAAATTAGTCGCGGATGTATTTCGAAAGGTTGCGGAAATCCAATTTCACGCTCTTGAACAGATATTTGAAATGACACATGTTGGAGCCGTTTGGGCAGTTGACGACCTGGCTTTTGGTACCGGTCCAATGATCTCACCACAGGCCTTTCGAGATCATGTCTTTCCTTGGTATAGGGAAGTGGCAAAGCGCTGCCATGAGAATAATCTTCTTTTTTTCATGCACTCAGACGGCGATCTTATACCGCTCATGGAAGACCTCATTGACCTGGGTGTAGATGTTTTGCAACCTATTGACCCGACCTGCATGGATATCATCAAGGTAAAAGAAATCTACGGGGATCGTCTCTGTCTTGTCGGCAACGTGTCAAATGAACTCCTGCAAAGCGGAATCCCAAGGGAAGTTGAGGATCTGGTCAAAGGGCTGATCCGGAAGTGCGGTCCTGGAGGTGGATATTGTGTAGGGTCCGGAAATTCAGTGCCGGCCTGGGCAAAATTTGAAAACTATATGGGAATGCGTGAAGCAACTCTCAAATACGGTGCCTATCCCATTACCATATAATATGTAAAGGTGGAATATCGGGCCAAAAAACCATATCAGCAATAATCAAAACCTATGCATAGCAAACCTAAAAGACAGAAAAAAGGCTCAATAGTAGTGGTTGCATGCCGGGTGATGGAACCGGAACTTGAACGGGTACGTCAAGGGAACAACCATGTGGAGATTAGATATCTCGACCAGGGTTTGCACCGCACCCCCAAAGACATGGCCGGCATGGTACAGGAGCAGATAGACCAGGTAGCGAAATATGCCGATCGTATCATGCTGGGATACGGACTATGTTCAAACGGGATTGTCGGTGTTACCGCAAGACAGCAGGGATTGATCGTCCCTCGATGCCATGATTGTATCGCCTTGTTCCTGGGATCACCTGCTGCTTATAAGGAAGTCTTTGAGGCAAGACCGGGAACCTACTATCTGACCCCAGGCTGGGTCGCAGAAAAAAAGGATCCCCTTGGCATTGTTGAATATGACTATATAAACCGGGTTGGCCGTGAAACCGCCTTCTGGGTCATGGAACAGGAACTGAAAAACTACTCCTACATCGCCTTGATCGATGCAGGTGTGACAGACCTTGGTCCGTTGCGTGATAGGGCCATGGAAAACGCCAGGCTTTTCAAAAAGGAATATAAGGAGATCCAGGGAAGTATGGATTACTTTAAAAAAATCATACAGGGCCCTTATACACAAGAGGACTTCTTCTTCATAAAAACTTCTTCGGAAATCACGCAAGAGATATTTTTTGA
>CAZENC010000059.1:0-12488 GCA_964513115.1 uncultured Desulfobacteraceae bacterium
CAAAAGTACGTATGAAGAGGGCGAGCAGTACAGCTATTACCGCTGCTTCAACATATTCCCGAAACGTGCTCTTTTTCTTTAACTTAACGCTAGTTGATATTTCCTTGTCCAAAACAACCTCCTTAAGGATGACATGGGAATTTAATCTTTCGCATTCAGGTTTGTAAAGGGTTTTTTCATACATTTTTAAGACGAAAAAGATGAATTGCCCTTTTCATCAAGCAAAAACCGCCTTAACTGTCAGGTAATTCCAGATAATATGAATAAAGAGAACTATAAAGAAAGTACAATATATAGTGCTATGATTATCTGTTATCTACTATATATATATAAATTATATAAATTTTAGTTAATTTATAAATAATGGTTGACAAATATTATTGCATATGCTTTTATAAACTACAATAAAGTATATCAATAGGATCGTCACCAATAGATTAAGAATTTAGTATGCAAGTTAATGTGGAGGGTAAAGTGGCTCAAAATGTCATACAGAAGACCAGAGAGGGCCTCCTCATGAGCAAGGCGGAGCTTGCCAGGAAAGCAGGGGTTTCGCCCTTGACTATTGACAGGGTTGAGAAGGGAAAGGACTGTCGGATGGAGACCAAGCGTAAGATTATACTGGCTCTTGGTTACAACCTGTCTGACAAAGGTAGGCTTTTTCCCGAGGGTTAAAAACATCAATTATGGCAATTCATAAAAAAAACCAGTTAATTGGGCTGGATATCGGTTGTCACTCAATCAAGCTGGTCGAGATAGATGATAGCAAGAAGGGTCGCGTCCTGAAGAATTTCGGGATAGTAGGGCTGCCTTTTAACGCTATTGTGGAAGGCTCAATTAAAGAAATGGAGGTGGTTTCTTCAGCAATAAAGGATCTTTGCAGAAATCTAAAGATAAGAAATAAGAATGTAGCCACTTCAATATCCGGTTTTTCTGTGATCGTAAAAAAGATCACTTTGACAAACAAGGAAGAATCAGAACTCGAGGCCAGTATACAAGACGAGGCTGAACAATATATACCATTTGATATTAGTGAGGTGAATCTTGATTTTGATATCATGAGTGGCGGAATTGAATCTGAAGAAATTTCTGAAGAGGAAGGTGAGAAAGAAGGCTCGGGTCAAATGGAAGTCATGTTAGTGGCTGCCAAAAAAGACATTGTTGAGGATTATGTCAACGTGCTTGATCTTGCGGGTCTCAATTCGGTTGTTTTGGATGTTGATGCTTTTGCTTTGCAAAACGCGTTTGGGATAAGTTCCGATAAACAAGAAGGCTGCTATGCCTTGGTAAATGTGGGGGCAGAGGAGATCGGGATAAATGCCATAAAGAATGACATATCTTTATTCACAAGAGACTCATCTTTCGGAGGTTCCCAGATTACAGAGGCGATTATGTCCCAATTCAGCGTGAGCTTTGAGGAGGCTGAAAAGATAAAATTGGGGGGAACCAAGAAAGAGAAAGACAAGGGAATACTGGAAGAGATTTTTGTCTCCGTGATTACGGAATGGGTCCAAGAGATAAAAAGGGCTCTTGACTTTGTGGCAGGCACTTATCCAGATGAAACCATTGAGAAGATTCTGTTAAGTGGAGGGTCTTGCAGGATACCGGATTTTAAAAAGTATTTGGAATTGGAGACAGGTATTCCCGTAGCGGAACTCAACCCATTTTCAAATCTAATAATAAATGAGAAATTGTTTGACCCCAAGTATCTGAAGTATATGGCTCCGCAAGCAGCGGTAGCCGTGGGCCTTGCCCTGAGAAGCATTGGTGACAAATGATAAAAATCAACCTTCTGCCCTTTAGGGCCGCCAGAAAAAAGGAAAATATTAGAAGACAGATCAGTATCTATCTTCTAATGGTAGTGTTTGTTCTTGTGGTGACAGGATATTTTTTCCTGAAGCTCAACGGTGATATAAAAAGGTTAGAAACTGAGAAAACCCAGAAACAGAAAGAGCTGGCAGCCTATGCGCAGACCACGAAAAAGATTAAGGCATTGCGAATAAAAATAGGTCAAATCAAAGGCAAGCTTAAGGTAATTCAGGATCTTGAAAAAAAGAAAACAGGTCCGGTGCTTCTTTTGGACGAAATAGCCACGGCAGTGCCCAGAGACCGGGTGTGGCTTACTTCACTATCCGAAAGAGAAGGTGTTTTGACCCTGAAGGGTACTGCCAGGGACAATGATACCGTGGCCTTATTTATGACAAACCTTAAAAAACAAAACCATATAAATTCTGTTGATCTTAACTCAGCTCAGTTAAAGGAGTTAAAGACACAACAGATGAATGTAACGGATTTTGTCCTAACCTGCAAGACATACGCTTATAAAGAAACGGCCAAGGCGAAAGCTGCACAGTCGAAACAGAGACGTCCAAAGAAACGCTAGCCCTCTATGGCCCCAATTTGATGAGAAGGGATAATGAAAGAGTCTCTTATTGAAAAAGTTGAAAAGATAAAGATGCTTTACAGGATTATTATCCTGGTGGGAACGTTCTTGCTGCTAGGAAGCGTCTTTGTATTTTTAGTGTATTTTCCAAAAGCAGAAAAGATATCTCAGACCACAAAAGAGATTGCGGGGCTCCAAAAGCAGATCAGCAAGGCAAAGATAACAATTAAAGACTTAGCAAAGCTGGAAAGGGAAGAGGCCCAGATCGATGCGCAATTCAATGAGGCCCTAAAGCTTTTGCCAAATGAGAGAGAGATCCCGAGCCTCTTGAGGAACGTTACTCAGCTGGGAAATGAATCCAACCTAAAATTCCTTTTATTTAGGCCAGTAAATGAAAGGCCTCGGGATTTTTTCATCGAGATTCCGGTTTCAGTGGAAGTGAGTGGCAAATACCACAATGTGGCCATGTTTTTTGATAGGGTGGGTCGGATGAAAAGGATTGTCAATATACTTAATGTTACCATGGTTCCGGAAAAACCTCTATCTACAAAGCTAACAACAAGATGTGAGGCCGTAACCTTCAGATTCAAGGGTAATTAGGTATGCGCATAGCGCAGAAAAAAGGAAACGTACTTAAAATGGCATTTAAAGCAACCGTGATTTTATCACTAATGCTATTTGCGGCCCCGTTTTTGTTCGCAGGCCCGGGAGTTGTGTATAAGAAAGCCCGGCCACAACAGGACCTAATAAAAGAGGGGGAGTATTTTTATAGACCCTTAGGAAAAGTTGATCCTTTTGCGCCTTTTATAATCAAAGACGAAGAAACCCGCGAGGATTTTGGAGTAGATGATCTTACAAGGAAGAAAACCAAGCGGCTGG
Source organism: uncultured Desulfobacteraceae bacterium (assembly GCA_964513115.1). Classification (GTDB taxonomy): domain Bacteria; phylum Desulfobacterota; class DSM-4660; order Desulfatiglandales; family Desulfatiglandaceae; genus JAFDHL01. The sequence goes on from CAZENC010000059.1 coordinate 3,263, forward strand.
CAGCCATGGAAATTCTGTTAAAAAAGCTTAGGGAACCAAAGACGGAACTTCAGAGAATAGGCATATCAAAACTTACACTTACTGCCATAATCAAGGGGAAAACCAAGACCTGGGCTATGGTTAGTGATGAGAAAGGGCGAGGATATAGGCTGGAAGAGGGCACATACATCGGAAAGAACGGTGGGGTTGTGGATAAGATAATTTCTGAAGAGCAGCATACCGCTTTTGGGAGGCAATCGGTCAGGAAAATAGCCATAAAAGAGCCTTACATTGATCGAGATCAAAACTTGGATTACAGATTTATTGAGATGGAAATGCCTTACAATATGTCTGTTTATAAGTGATGGTAATGGGGCCAGCCACCTGACAGTAATATTCGTCATAACGGGGGAGAAAACAAATGAAGGTAGAAATAAAAACATACATTATAGGGATTTTGATCCTGCTTTTTAGTATTTCCTGTGGTCAGGAGGTTCGGCAGACTTTGAGTCCCGTGGTTCCGGATCCTGCCGATGGTAGGTTGAAAAGAATAGTTATACTTCCCTTTGCCGATCATACGCTATCGTTTTCCTCATACGGCCACTGGCGAAGGAACCTTCTGGTGCATGAAGCAGTACAAGATGAATTCTATCGAGCAGGATTCGTCCCGGCGGCAGAAGAAGCCGTTTCGGAATATCTTTTGCGCCGAGGGGTATTTCAATATCCTTACGAGGTATCTGCTGACACTGCCTCATTACAGAGAGAACTACAAGAGGACTGGTCAGATCAGATGAAGGAGGAAATGACAAAGACTATTTCTGAAAACATCGCCAGAAGCAGGAACCTCAAAAAAGAGCAAGACAACAGGAAGCTTGTCGCTATAAACAGCCAAATGATAAAGGATTTGGGCGATACCTTAGGGGCTGATTATGTTGTACGGGGCAGAATAGTGGAATTTCGCTGGGGCCATGAAGATACGTTCAATTTTGTAAAGATCGGTTTCCTGCCATGCATTTTTAAGACAAGTCATAGGATGGTTTTTGGCTTAGCCGATTCAGAATCTTATGAGGCCATTGACAAGGCTTCCATAGGAGGGACCTTGCGCCGGGCATTGGCGGAAACGGATTACCCCTTCAAATATGAGGCCGACCCGGACTCCTTTTTGGACAATAAAAGCAAAGAAGAGGTTTATTCGCGGCTAAGTGACCTGGTTTGGGGAGCCGGGAGATTTGCATCAGGTGCTTTGGGCGATAAACAAGGCAATGTCCCGGAAGCCACGGTTCAACTGAGGATGCTTATACAAGACGGCAGAACAGGGGAGGTCGTATGGCTTAACAGGGCTGAGGTAAGCGTTACCCCTGAAAGCAAATATGCAGAACATGATCGCTATACACTTTTCCAGAAGGCCATACAAAAGACGGTCAAGAGCCTCGTTAGGAATTTTATAGACACCCTCGAAAGAGGCGGTGTGCCGACAATTGACACGGCAGGCCTCACTGTTGCCGCTGAAATGCTTGAGGCATCCAAAGTGGAAGCAGCTAAGGCCAAAGAGGCAGCGGCTGAAGCCAATGAAGCGGCAAAAAAGGCCAGGGAATCCGCCAAAAATGCAGAGGGTGCGGCTGGAGAAGCGGGGGAAGCCTCCGGTGAGGCCAAGCAAGCGGCAAAAAGTGCCGAAGAATCATCTATGAAGAGTGAAAAAATATTTAAGAAAACTATTCGAAAATAGAAAAAATTTTCCTGTCTCGGGCGCTTCATTTAATTTAATGGATAGAGATGGAAGAGAAAAGGAAAAATAAGAGGTGAAACGAATGGCCAGAATATTTTTGATGGGTCTGATCCTGTGGTTGCAACTGCTTTCGCCGGTGTTTGCAGGAGAAATAAGCGGTATTAAAGTGGGGAAAAAGGCTCAACATGAAATAGAGATCAACATAAAAGGGCAATATGAGTCTTATCGGGCATTTACCCTGCAGGCTCCTTTTAGGTTCATAATTGATCTTGAGGGAGCAAAACTAAAAAGGAGTGTGCCCAGGTCGGTTCCAATTGAAGGATCGATTCTCTCCGGAATTAGGGCTGGCCAGGGGGACAATCGAGCACGCATTGTCCTGGATTCGGCAACTAAGGATGAGATTTTTCATTGTAATATTCAAGAAAAGGAAGGGGGTTTGCAGGTAAAATGCTGGAAGCCTAAAGAGGCAAAGGGAGCAATGATTCCGGGGTCTAAACCTGCTGTCGGGACTACTGCCGCCCCTCTCATGCCCCAGAAAGACCTTGGTGATCTATTCGGCCGCCCTGAATTGGGTGAAGGCGAGCAGCAACCAAAGGAAGCTGAAAAAATAGCAAAGTTTACAGGGGAGAAAATAACCCTGGATTTCTATAAAACCGACATTCACAATGTTTTCCGTCTTTTTGCCGAAATAAGCGGTAAGAATATTATTGTTGATGATAGAGTGAAGGGCGATCTTACGCTGGCGTTGAAAGAGGTGCCTTGGGATCTGGCTTTGGATATTATTCTTGATGTAAAAAAGCTTAAAAAAGAGGAGAAGCTTAACACATACATCATATTACCTGTGCCCGAACAGGCTGAAGGTAAAGGGGAATTGATTGTTCGCAAGTTCTCGGAAGAGGTGCTCCAGCCTGCGAGGTTGCGCAAGAGGACAAAAGAAAACCGGCAACAGGCCCAGCAGATTATTATCAATGCCCACAACCTCGAAGCCGAGGGCAAGAATCAAGAGGCCTTAAATCTTTATGAAAAGGCATTCGGTCTATGGCAGGACAATATTGATCTGATTAAGAAGACGGCTTATCTGCATTACACCCTAGGAGATTATGCCAGAAGTTACTACTTTTCCGGGCAAGCCCTTAAAATGAATCCAAAAGATGCAGAGGCAGCCCTCTATGCCGCCCTTCCGGCAGTGAGGATGGGTAAGAATGAAGAGGCAAAACTACTCTTTGAGCTGGCTTTAAAGGGCAGTCCTAAAATACCTGAAGCATTTTACAATTATGGTTTGTTCCTTGAAAGGCAGAAAGACTACGATAATTCTCTGTATGTCTATCAAAAGTATGAAACGCTTTTCGGACCTTCTTTGCAGTTAAGCCTGGCAATAGCCAGGCTATATGAGGCACAGGAAAGAACAGAAGATGCATGTAAGAAATACAGAGAAGTTCAATTTTCCGGATTCTCTATAGATGAACATACCGAAGGTGTTGTTCAGAATAAGATTAAGACCCTTTGTCAACAGGGAGAAGACTAACATGAAAAATAAAAGAAGTATTTTTTGGTCTTTCGTGTTTTTCATTGTGTTTGCAGGGTGCACATATCACGAACAGGTGGTGAAAGAAGAACCAAGTCATAGCCTATTGGAGCTCCCACCTCCTGTTTCTGCGCCCAAGACTGTCTCTGCTAAAACTGAGCCCAGGCCTTCTGGCGTTGAGGATGAAGCAGGCTACAGAATAAGACCTCTGGATATTCAGATAAAGGCGGGTAAGCCGTATCTTCCGGTAGGGGCTGAACTCATCACGAAAGAGGGCAAAGTGCCCTTACCCAACGTCTTGAAGCAACTGGCCATTATCAAAGGCTTTTCAATAAGCTGGGCCGATGATGTGGATCAGGGAAAGCTTGTGGATTGCGATATCAAGCCCGCGGATAATTTCTGGGACGCCCTGGATAATATCCTGAGGCAGGTAGATTATTTTTATGAGACAGAAGAAGATACCATAATAGTTAGATTTAAAGAGACAAAAAAGTATCACATAAGCATGCCGGCTCTCACTGAAACCTTTGACTCTTCCCTAGGCGGCAACATGCTGCCCGATACGGGGGTGGAAGGGTCAGCCGGTGGTCTTTCTGCGCAAACGTCTCTTAAGGCAAATAGTCCGGAGTTTGCCTTCTGGAAAAACATTGAAGATGGGTTAAAACAGATATGTGAAGGCTTTCCTAATCCTGTTATTGATGCGACATTAGGGCTTATCACCATAAGTGCTCCAAAAAGGGTCCATAAGGATGTTGAAAGGTATTTGGATTCAATAAAAAAAGAAGCTTATAAACAGGTGGTTATTGAGGCAAAAATTCTGGAAGTTTCTTTAACAGAGGACCATTCGACGGGTATTGACTGGGAAAATACCTTTAGCAATATTACGGTAGGTGGAAACATCAATCTAAGGCCCAATTTATTTACGGGTGATAAAACTGGCCCTGGGCGAGGACCCTTTCTTGAGAGCATTACCATCACGTCTCCTATTCCCTGGAGTGCCGTTGTTTCTGCCTTCAGAGAATATGGTGACACCAAGCTCATCTCAAATCCAAAGTTACATCTTTTAAATGGCCACGGGGCGGTCCTGAGTGCAGGCCAGCAACTCGTTTATCTCTCTGGATGTGAGACTACCGAGTCAGACTCCGGAAACCGCACTGCTTCTCCTGAAACGAGCTCAGTTACATTGGGGCTGACTGTGGGTCTCAAAGCCAACATCTTGAACCAAGAGGAAGTAATTCTATATGTGTTTCCAGCGCTTACCAGGGGCGTGCTTGTAAATGTTGGCGGGCTTACCGACTGCGGACAGATTCAGGCACCGCAGATCTTCGTACGGGAGATGGCCACCCATGCCAAGCTAAGGGATGGCGAAATTCTTGTAATAGGGGGCCTGATTCAAAAGACTGAAGACAATACGAAAAAGAAAGTCCCGTTTTTGGGAGACATACCTATTTTGGGGAATCTATTTAAATACGAAGCTATTGATAATGAATCAACCGAACTGGTCATACTTCTTAGGCCCAGAATTGTGAAAGGCAAGGGAGTTCTCTAGAAAAAAACTTGCGAGACCAGGACTCCAAAAAGGAAACACAATATCAAGTATCTGGATTTGACCCAAAGGCCCTAAGGATTTCTTTGACCTCCGGCAGGTTCTTAATCTTCCATGGAGTTTCCAAGTTTTCGTTTTGGTAAGAGACAAAAGGCACGTTCGCTGCCTTTGCCGTTTCATAATCTACTTGGGAATCACCCACATAAATTGACTGGCCGGCATTGATTTTAAAAAAGTCAAGAATAATGAAAATAGACTCGGGATCGGGTTTTGGGTTATACACATCCAGTGAAGATATAACAATATCAAAGAATTCTCCCAGCCCGTGATATTCAAGCACGTCCCCGATTGTATTGCTTCTGTTGGTTGCAATAGCAAGGCCAAATTCCGGCGCTAGCCACCTCAGCAATTCCTTCAGTCCAGGTTCCATAATCATATTCTTTATAAATGGACTGTAATCCATCTTCATCCTGTAGGCCTGAGCCTCTTCAACGTATGGGGTTCCACGGAAAATGTGCCGCACGGATTCATCGGCCGTCTGCATGTGGATAAAGGATATCATGTCTTCTGCCATAGGCGGGAGCCCGAAATGTCCAAGAAGGTGGTTATAGAAATTTATGTTAGCCTGACGGGAGTCAAACATCACCCCGTCACAGTCAAAAATGACGGCTGATATTTTTTTTCTTGCAATCATGTTATAAATGGCTGGTAATAGTCCGTGGTTAGGGACTGGGCGTCTTTTTACTATGTTATTATATTTTGTAGGCACACATTTTAAGAAATAAAAAGACATAATGTCAATGTCTGTCGTGTCAAAGCTGGAAGGGTAATCTCCAAATTAAAAAAATTAGCCAAAACAAGATTGTTTTCCCTTTGCATATTTTCAATGCAGGATCAAGTCCTATAAGGTGACGGCTAATGTGAAGGCCGTAACTAATTACAAACCTCAACTTTGAGGAGAAAGAGTGAGAATGCAAATCCAGACGGACTGTTTAGTAATAGGCAGCGGTATTGCCGGGTTGAGCTTTGCCCTTGAGGCGGCCAGGTTAGGAACTGTGGCTATTGTTACAAAGAAGGAGAAGATGGAGGGATCCACCAATTACGCACAGGGAGGTATTGCTTCAGTGTTGGATCCGGATGATAGCTTTGAGTTGCATATAAAAGATACAATCGAATCCGGAGACGGCCTTTGCCATGAGGATGTTGTGAGAATGGTTATCTCTGACGGTCCGGAAAGAATTCAAGAACTGATATCCATGGGTGTGAATTTCACACGACAAACCGATGGCAAAAAGCACTTTGATCTTGGGCGCGAAGGCGGTCATTCCAGGCGACGAATTGTTCACACCAAAGACCTCACCGGCCGGGAGGTAGAGCGTATTCTCCTTGAGCGCGCCGAGGAAAATGAGAATATCCAGATCTATGAAAACCATATGGCCGTTGACCTCATAACCAAATCCAAGATGCTGAAGCGAGGCATTTTAACCAGCGAAATCGCACAGACCTGTTGGGGCGCCTATGTGCTTGATTCGAACAACAACCGTGTTATCACGTTTTTGGCCAAGATGACGGTATTGGCAAGTGGTGGCGCCGGCAAGGTTTACTGCTACACGACAAATCCTGATATTGCTACAGGCGATGGTGTCGCGGTCGGGTACCGTGCAGGTGTAAAAGTTGCCAACATGGAATTTGTGCAGTTCCATCCGACATGCCTATACCACCCGGTAGCTAAAAACTTCCTTATTTCCGAGGCGGTCCGGGGCGAAGGGGGTATCCTTATAGACAAAAGCGGAACGCGATTCATGGAAAGTTATCATCCTTTAAAGGATCTGGCGTTACGGGACGTTGTGGCCCGATCTATTGATATGGAGCTCAAAAAGTCAGGGGATGAATGCGTGTATTTGGATATTAGTCATAAACCGCCTGAATTTGTTAAAGACAGGTTCCCCCATATCTATGAGACCTGCCTTAGGTTCCGGATAGACATTACTAAGGAGCCGATACCGGTGGTCCCTGCGGCCCATTATATGTGTGGTGGACTATTGACAGAAGAAAATGGTCTTACGAATTTGGACAATCTGTATGCCATTGGCGAAGTGGCCTGCACGGGTCTTCATGGGGCAAATCGGCTGGCGAGCAACTCGCTCCTCGAGGCCCTTGTTTTCGCAAGACGCGCATTTGAGAATTCAGCCCGGAAGTTAGAGGAGGAAAGGGATGCTCCTTTCCCTAGGGCACCGGAATGGGACCCTGGCAGTGCCACCGACAGCGAGGAACTGGTTGTTGTTTCTCATAACTGGGATGAGATCAGGCGGTTTATGTGGAATTATGTAGGGATTGTAAGAACAAACAACCGTTTGGCAAGGGCAAAAAGAAGGGTGGACATTATCCAGCAAGAGATACAAGAATATTACTGGGATTTTACAGTGACAAGGGATCTGTTAGAACTCCGCAACGTTGCTCTGGTCGCTGAACTTATAATCACATGTGCCTCACTCAGAAAAGAGAGCCGTGGCCTTCATTACAACCTGGATTATGTTTCCCAGGACAACAGGCACTGGAAGAGAGATACGGTAATATGGATTTAGGCATCTATTAATAATCCGAATACCGTGATCGGTAAGAAATTTCCGGCGGCGTGTCAAGTGGTTTTTCAGTCGTGGGAAGGCCTAACCAGGTCTTTACAAGAACATACACCAGGCCGCATCCGATAACCGTCAATGCGATATACAAAAGGCCCATGAAGATAATGTACTCAATATTCCACTGCCATTCAAAACTAAACGGAGTCATTCGCTTTCTCCTTTAAGTGATGGGGTTTAGCTCTCTTTCTTTCGGAAAGAGAGGCAGGTATCTGTAAGCGGCGGAGAATAGCAGAAACCCGTAACCGATAACCGCCAACGCAATGCCCCATTCCTGCCATGTGGGAAGGTAACCCCAGAACCTATCAAAGGGCATTACGGGAATAGCAAGAGTCACCACAATAAACACGAATCGATTCAAAACAATACCCGTGCAAGTCATCAGGCACGCAGTGATCAGCCAGCCTTCATGCTGTCGGGCCTTGGGAATCAAAAGGATAAGGGCTGGAGCGATTCCGAAAATAATGATTTCACATACCACCATCCAGACCCCATACGGCCCTTCCTGGTAAAAGTCCATAAATTTGAAACCGGCCTTGGGAACCACGCCGTACATCCAGCCCAGGGTATCGGCGATCTTCAGAACTATGTAAAGTGAAAGTAAAAAAGCCGATATCTTTGCCAGCAATTGGATTGCATTGTCTGGAACAAGTTTCTTTCGAGAAAGCTTTTCGGCAAGTTTCGTACATAATATGGTAAAACAAGGGCCTGCTGCGATGGCGGATAGGACAAAAAGGAAAAATGTCCAGGGCCAGATGTAAAAGCCATCTCTGGCCGCGAAAGGTCGGGCGTACAGGACGCCGAACATCCCGCCTAAGGACCCCTGATGGAAAAAAGACAGAAACGTGCCGGTAGCCGCAAACACGGCCATTGTTTCGTGGAGATTATGGCCAAATATGTGAAGCTCTCTTACCTTGTTCAATTGTCTGTTTTCAAGAATAATGGGCACAAATTCGATTGCTAAGACCATCAAATAGCATGTAATGCAGAAGGACACCTCAACCAGCATGGAATGGATATTAGCATGCCAGAAAATGAACCATCCTCGAATTGGCTGACCAATATCGATGCCCAACATCGCCATTGCTCCCGAATAGCATATAAAGCCTATGATAACAGCGGCATTGATAATGTTTTTCAATTCCTTTTTACCAATGATATAGGTCAGGAAACCTGTAAAGAAAGCTCCAGCACCTAATGCGATCACTGCGAGATCAAAAACAATCCACAATGCAAAGGCAAAGACATTGCTCATATTGGTCTGATTCAGGCCTTTCCAAAGGCAGAGAAAGGCGGATAATGCTCCCCAGGCCAAGAGGCCAAGCCATGGCAATGTCCACAGAAAGAATGCCTTTGTAGAACATCTTTTTACGCCTTCCGGTAACAATGGAGAATCCATTTATTTATCCTCCTTAATAAAATCGCTTTGCGATTTTATAATGGTTTGAATTCGGCGGGCAAATAATTGTCGGCCAACTTCCGCACCCAGTCTTTGGTAGAGAGGTAGTAGACTTTTGGTTTAGTGTTTAGGCGCTCCAGGAGTCTGAATGCATACGGGCTCTTGATCAATTGTGAGACCCTGTGTTTCGGATTATTGAGGTCTCCAAAAGTAACAGCCTGAGCTGGACAGGCCTCGGCACATGCCGTTACGTATTCATCCTCTTCAAGCTGCCTTCTGCCTTCCGCATAAGCCTGGGTTTTTGCCCGCATGAGCCGATGATGGCAGAATGTGCATTTTTCAACCACGCCCCTCATGCGAGGAGAAACTTCAGGAGACAAGTAGCGATCCAGGCCTTTGCCTTTGGGAAAAT
>CAZENC010000060.1:0-12341 GCA_964513115.1 uncultured Desulfobacteraceae bacterium
TTTACCTTTCCCTTTAAGATAAGAACAGGCTGATATGTCCCATGACAAGGGCTGACCCCAATTCTCTTCCAATAGTCTGGCCTCAAAAGAGGCTTCTCATCACCACCCGTCCGTCTTATCAAGTTGTAAAACATATGGAACACCTGAGGGCGCCGGAAACATCGGCGGTAGTCTTCTATTCCTCTAACACACCGTTTTCAAGCAATAATTAAGGATCATGATCTTGCTTGAAATTGGCACACCAATTGCTTAACATAATGGGCAGGATCTTCTGCATCTCGTTGTGTCCAGTATCCGCAGTCGTTCTTCGACGGCCTTTGATGGCCCAACAACCGGCGGGATACCTTTCCTGCCGGTCATAAAAAAGAATGGTGGGACTTTTCATGGGAAAACAAACAATATACCTTTTCGTCCTTTTTATCACCCTTGGCCTGTTCCCCGGATGTTTTGATGAAGAACCAGTCCAGAAAATCGATTTCAGCAAACGGGTGCCTGCCCATTACGCTCAGGAAGAAGGGGATGTCATTACCTACGCTTATCTCCCACAGTACTCTCACACCATGTCATATGAGAGGCACTACGCCCTTCTTGAATATCTGAGGAAAGAAACCGGTCTGAAGATCAAACAGGTATTCCCTGACACCTTTGATGAGCATATGCGAATGGTCGGGCAGGGAAAGATTGATATCTCCTTTTCCAACCCCTTTGTTTATGTCAAAATTTCTCAAAACTACGGTACACAGGCCTTTGCACAGGTCCTGGAGGTTTACGGCAGGAAAAACTTCCGGGGACAGATTATATGCCGTGCGGACAATCAGGAACTCAAGACCCTGAAGGACTGCAAAGGGAAACGATGGATTGCCGTCGACCCCTCTTCCGCGGGGGGGTATCTCTATCCCCTCAAACATTTTTACGACCATGGCATCACCCGCCGGGATTTTTCTGAAATCGCCTTTTCTCCTGGTCCGGGGGGGAAACAGGAAAAAGTGGTGCTTGCCGTTTACGCGGGGAAATATGACATAGGTTCCATCCGGGAAGGCACTTTGAATGTCGTGGCCGACAAAATCGACATCAGCCGGATCCGTGTCATTGCCCATAGTGCATGGTATCCCGGCTGGGTATACGCCTTCCGGAAAGATATCGACCTCCGGTCGGTCGCAAAATTACAGGAGGCTCTCTTTAGACTCAGTTATGAGCATCCGGACCATCGAAAGATACTGGACGCCGCCGATATCGTTGGGATTGTGGCCTCGGATGATTCGGAATTCGATGCCGTTCGGGACCTGATCACCACTCTCGGCATGGACCTTCCCGAAAGGGACCGTTCCGGCGCCTACCGGCAAGGAATGGGAAACCGCAGAAAAGCGACTGGGCATCGGCGGCCCGAACCGGAGAACAGGGAGTAAAGAAGCAGGATGGTCAAACTCTTCAAACAGTGGGATTGGTTGCCTATGAAGCTCGGTTTCCGAGGGAAAATCTACGCTGGGATTATTTCCGTTGTTCTTCTTTCCGGGTTGCTTATGGCTTTCTCGGTCAGGATCGTGGCCTCAACAGCACTGTCCCGGGAATGCAAGCAGAGGGGCGTATCCCTTGCCATCAATCTGGCTGCGAGAAGTGAGGACGCCATTCTTGCAGTGGATTTTCTGCGCATGAAGAACCTCATAGATGAAGTCGTGAACCTTGGACCCGACATTTCTTACGCCTTTATTCAGGATCAAAAGGGACAGACCCTTGCACACACATTCAAGGGAGGATTTCCTATTGAACTCGAAGCCGCCCACAGGGTCACCGATGCAAAGCCCCACAGCCTGAGGCTTCTGGATAACGGCCAGGAGCTGATCTATGATATCGCGGCCCCGGTTTTTGTGGGAAACCATCGACTCGGAACCGTCAGGCTCGGGCTTTCCAAGACGAGAATCGGCGAGACCACAAGGAATCTTGTGTTGATGATTTTCCTGTTGACGGGAATCTCCATCCTGATTGCGGCCCTGGTGGGCGCGGGTTTCGCGGATCGGGTGATCAGGACAATAAAAAGCCTGCGTCAGGCCTCGGAAGAGGCCCTGAAGGGGAACCTCGATGTCCGAACCGCACCCCCTCTCAAAAAAAACTGCTGGGAGATACGAAACTGCAACCGGACATCCTGTCCCGCCTTTGGAAACAGTGAGACACGCTGCTGGTATCTCGGAGGCAAGATGTGCTCCGAATTCTCAGCAAACGGGAACCGGAAATCCACGGAAGAGTGCAGAAGATGTCCGGTCCGGCGGAGACTGCTGGGAGACGAATTGCAGGAATTCGCAGAATCCTTCGACGCCATGGTCATGGCTTTAAAAAACCACATAGCCCAATTGCAGGCCTCGGAGGAAAATCTGGAAAAGTCGGAAAAAAAGTACCGCAGCATTTTTGAAGGCTCCATGGATCTTATTTTCCTGGCCGACACCCGGGGCAGAATAGTCGACATCAACGAGGCGGGGATCAGGATGCTCGGTTACACCGCCAGAGAAGAGTTTCTGGGCCGCGCAACTTTGTCCGAAACCCTTGTGGAACCGGGGGCTGAGGCGCTGTTTGAGGAGATCTCCTCTAAGGGGTTCATCAAGGATCAGGAGTGCACCCTGAGGGCCAGGGACGGGTCCGAACTCAAGGTCCTGTTCAGCGGTACGACCTTCACGGACGGGAAGGGTGAAGTGACGGGCTTTGAAGGCATCATCAAAGACATCACTCAGCGAAAGAACATGGAACAACAGCTTCTGCAGGCGGACAAACTCGCCTCTCTGGGACAGCTTTCGGCCGGTGTGGCCCATGAAATCAATAACCCCCTGGGCCTGATCCTGGGGTACACCCAACTCCTGCTCGAAGGGAAATCAAATGGGCAACAGCAGGAGGAGGATCTCAAAGTCATCGAAAAGCACACGCGCATTTGCAAGAGGATCGTCGAGGCCCTGCTGAAATTTGCCCGCCGTACCGAAACCAAGAGGGCCGCCGTCGACATCAACCAGACCATCAGAGAGGTTCTTACCATCATGAGGCACCAGCTCGAACTCGAAGGCCTCCAGATTGAGACTTCACTCGACGAGAGCATGACGCCTGTTCAGGGCGACAGCGAAAAGCTGAAACAGGTCTTCATGAACCTGATCCTGAACGCGAGGCAGGCCATTACGGACCCCGGGAAAATAACCGTATCCAGCAGTTATCTCGCTTCCGAACAAAAAGTAATGATTCGAATCCATGATACCGGCAGTGGGATTGCGCCTGAATTCATAAACAAGGTGTTCGACCCATTCTTCACGACCAAACCGACGGGCCAGGGTACCGGCCTGGGTCTTTCGCTGAGTTACGGCATTGTCAAGGAACACGGCGGCGATATTCTGGTCACGAGTGATCCCGGCAAGGGGAGCACTTTTTCCATAGTCCTTCCCCTCGGTTCCTCCGTCCAAGGGCTGAAAGCGCCCTTGGACGGATTGCCGAAGGAGGGAGATCATGCATAAGAGGACTCTTTATGACAAAGGCAAGACTTCTGATCGTCGATGACGAAATTGATATGCTCAGACTACTGGAGCGATCTATCGGGACCGAACTGGACTGGGAAGTTGCAACCGTCCAGAGCGGCGAAGAGGCCCTGGAACTCATTGAAAAAAGTCCGTTCGACCTGGCCCTCGTGGACATTCGCATGCCCGGCATGGACGGCATCGAGCTACTCGAGCGAATCAAGGTGTTCGACCCCTGGCTCACGGTCGTCATGATGACCGCCTTCGGAGTCATCGAAGTTGCGGTAGAATCCATCAAGAAGGGGGCCTACGATTTCGTCACAAAGCCGTTTGAACAGGATGACCTCATTCGGCTCCTGGAAAAAGCCCTGGAACGCAGCCTGCTGCTGCGGGAAAACCTGAACCTGCGGCAGCGGATCAAAAAAGAGGAAACCTTTCAAAGCCTTGTCGGAATCACCCCGAGCATGCAGAAGGTCTATGACGACATTCAGATGATCAGCAAGACCGATGTTACGGTATTGATCACGGGAGATTCAGGCACCGGCAAGAATCTCGCGGCCAAGGCTATCCACGACCTGAGCCCTCGAAGCACCAAACCCTTTGTTCGAGTGAACTGCCCCACGATCCCCGAGAATATCCTCGAGAGCGAGCTTTTCGGGTACAAAAAGGGGGCCTTTACCCATGCGACCCAGGACAAGCAGGGCCTCTTTCAGGGGGCCCGTGGCGGCACGATATTTTTTGATGAAATCGGCGACATTGCTCCATCCCTGCAGACCAAACTCCTTCAGGCCCTGGAGGACAAGGAGATCAAGCCCCTGGGCCAGAACAAGACCGTACACGTGGATGTTCGGGTCGTTGCCTCCACTAACTGCGACCTGAAGGCCAAGATAGAGGCCAAGGAATTCAGGGAGGACCTCTTTTACCGTCTCAACGTGGTCAACATTCAAATGCCTTCCCTGAGGGAACGCAGGGGAGATATCACCCTTCTGGTGGGTTATTTCCTGGAAAAGTACTGCGCCGAGTTTAACGTGGGAAAGAAGCGGATCTCTCCCGATCTCATGGCCTTGCTCCTGGACCATCCATGGGAAGGGAACGTTAGGGAGTTGGCAAATACCATCGAGCGCGGGGTCATCATGGCGCCGAGGGAGTGGATTCAGGTGAATGACATCGGATGGGATCGGTCACCCTTAAGGTCAAGGCTTGATAGTGATCAGATGTTTGAACTGCCCTATCGTGAAGCCAAACAGCGGGTCATGGAGAAATTCAATACAAAATATATCAGCCATGTGCTTCAACAAAACGGAGGTAACGTCACCAGGGCGGCCCGGCAGTGCGGTCTTGAACGTCAATCCCTGCAGCAGATCATCAAGAAATGCGGTATCGACTCGAATGATTTCCGGTAGTTTAACTAGGAGGCTGTCGGAAAACCCCCATCTACTGCCTTATCCTCACCCCTCATCACAGCGGCGTACTTTTATGTACGCCTTCCACCCTCCGTAGCAAGGCTACTGCGGAGGACGGGCATTCCTCGGGATTTTGGATACCTTGTATCTGGAGATTTTCCATCAGCCTCCAACAGAACCAGTTCTCCGACAGGCTCCCAGTTTCCATCCAGAAATATATGATTTCTGGATGGAGCGGTCAGCTATCAGCAAAAATCATGAAAAAACGGTGCAAAAAGCCACTGGCACTGCAAGAAAAAACTGCACTTGCACCAAAGGCTTAATTCTATTGAACATTCTCCTGAACGACCTGTCCCCGTGTCATGACGGCCTTTCGGTCATCGTCCCCCTTTCGGCCCTTCTATTCGAGGAGAGGGCATTGGCTTTCCCAAAATATACCATGCAATCAATGCGTTAAGCTTTTCAAAGAGGAATATCCACCCTTGGCATAGTCCTTGCTGCTATGGAGGACAAGGACAATGCAATCTTCGTCATCATTTCAGGAGTTGGGAAAAAATGTGGAATGAGAACTCAGTCAAGGAGGATATATTATGGAACATGTAGAAAAGAGAATGGGATGGGAGGTCGCCCGGGAATTTGAAGAGGCAAAACCTTCCATAATGCAGAGACTCAAACCGGACAGAAAGGCCTTGATGGCCGCATTCTGGGGGTTTGCCGTTTTTTTTGCGGTTTTCCTCATCAGTTGCTGGCTGGCTGGAAATCCTTTTGAGGGCACCGGAAGGGTGTCCTCCGAAATCGTCAAGGCCAACGGATGGGTGGGGACCAACAACTGGACCATCTTCTGGTGGATCGTCGGTCTCGCCATCCTGCTTGAATTCCTGGACGCTTCGGCGGGCATGGGCTATGGCGCGGCCATGACCCCTTTGCTGCTGGTTATCGGATTTGATCCCTTGCAGGTGGTCCCGGCCGTAATGATCCAGCAGGCCACGGCCGGTATTGTGGGTGCCTTTTTACACAAGGAGTTCGGCAATGTTGAATGGAGATTGAAGCCCATGTCAGAGCCGATCAAGCTTTGGCTGATCATTGCCATAACCGGATGCATTACGGTCTCTCTTTCCGTCACCGCCGTGTATGCTATATTCAAGGTGGCGAAGGTTTGGATCAAGCTCTATGTGGTAATCCTTCTTCTTTTGATGGGAGCCACCATGCTCGTAAGGTCCAATAAGGACCGGCCCTACAAGCCCATGAAAATGCTGGGCTACGGTGCCCTTGCCGCATTCAATAAAGGGGTCGGAGGAGGGGGATACGGGCCTGTGGTCACGGTCGGTGGTCTCCTATCCGGTGTCCCGGTCAAGAGCATGCTGGCAGTGACCGCTATTTCGGAGGGCACGGTCTGCGTTTTCTCCATCATCGTCTGGCTTGCCCTGGCCATCGGAGGCGGAATCACCATCGATTATCTGATCCTGCCCTCCATGATGCTTGGAAGCATGGTCGCGGCCGTTGCTGCACCCTACGCGATTCGTGTGTTTCCGGAAAAGATGTGGAAATGGGTAGTCCCGGTGTATTGCTGTCTACTGGGCGCCTACAGTTTTTACAAGATCGCGCCCGCGCTGCTTCAGAAACTGGCGGGTTGAAACACGTCTTTCCCCCTACAGCGAATCCCGCCGCAAAAATGCCTCCCCTCCATTCCAGAAGGAAGGGGAGGCATTTACGGCTTTAGTCCGGAAACGAGCCTTGGGACCGTCCCCAAAACCTAAGCCGCTACTTTTTTCCGTTTCCGAGCAATCATCCATCGGAGGAAACGAACCCGGGGACCCCACCGTGAAGATTTTGCAGCACCATTGGTAAGCCTGCTCGCTGCCTGGTCAAGAGAATCTTCAAGCAGAGCGTCGTGCAGCGGCCCTACAAGGAGTTGCCATTTCAGCCAGAGCTTGAAGGAGCATTTCGCATCGACTATATGACGGAGAACCACATGCCCTCGGCGGGGCACTACCTCGAAGAGATGACGTCCATCAAATCCCCCAATGAGCCCTGAATCGTCAAACCGAAATACAACCCGTTCACCCGGAATATAATCGGCAACATGATAGCGTATCGGGCCATGCCCTCCTAGTGCTCCCGGACGAAGGCCGGTATCAAACTCCATGGCGGGCCATTGCTCTCTCGGCCAGAGCATATCGTCCGGTCCAGCAAGACTGTCGATTAGTACTCCCACCTCCTCAGGTCGTGCCTGAAAATGGCGTTCATGAACATTGTATACCTTCATATTTACCCGTTTAAATAATCTTCAAATTTAGCGGGTTAAAAATTCTTTTTTGTGGCACCTTTGGATGATTTGACCCGTGAAATGTTTACCCCGTGAAACGCGTAGCATATTTAACCGGGGCAAAGCCTATTTCAATGGATTATACCACACATAGCCGGGGATGTAATGACGTATTATTCCTGCTTTCTTAGACAGTCTTTTGTAATATAAAAATTGAAGGTTTAAGCCTAAAAATAGGGGAAAAAGCGATCATATTATAAGCATATCAAATTGTCAGTTTGGTACTACCCACTTACCTGGCTTGACAGAGACATTATTATAGAATAATAAGTGTTTCAAAAAAATGAAGAAATGCCTGAGGGCATTTTTTTATGGACGAATTTTAATGGACTACCTTGGGATGTGGGCCTGAAACTAAGGATTCAATCTAAAAAAATGAGGTGAAAAATGAAAAAACATGATTCCACAAAGAGCCAAACCAGCAAGAATTTTTCCTTCAACCGTCAAATGATTTTACCTCGAAAGATATTTAGTCTGATCTTTATGGCGCTAATACCTTTACTCATGTTCAGCCCGTCCTCATGGGCCCTTGACAAATCCAGCCTTAACGGCACCTTTATTTCCGGTGAAATTGAGAGCGGCTTTCACGGGGGTGATCCTGGTTATTGGGGCGCAAATGATGAGGTGGTTCTTTTGAGGACCGAGACCACTTTCGATGGGGCTGGAACTTTTAACACTACAAGCTATGAATATAAATTTATTCGGAATATTGGAGAGATAGGTAGCCCGCCGAGCAACCGATTCCAAACGACATATTCTGATAATGAATCTGCCCCTGATACTGATAGCGGTACATACACGGTTTCACCCGGTGGAGAGGTGACCATGAACTTTTCAGGCGGGGATTCCATCACCGGTTATTTAAGTGAAGACGGGAGGACCCTGGTTTTTGGTTGGGGTGAATTTGATGACGGCAACAAGTATTGTGCCATGGGCCTTGCTACGGGAATCAAAAAAGGAAGCGGGTTTACAGAGACCAGCCTTAACGGTACTTATGTTATCAGTGAATTTGAGAGCGGCTTTCACGGGGGTGTTGAAGATTATTGGGGATCTACTGATGAGCAGTACTGGATCAAGACAGAGATTACCTTTAACGGAACAGGAGGGTTCACACTGTCAGGCCATGAATATAAAATAAACCGGGAAATCGGAGAGACCGGCAGCCCGCCGAGCAACCAATTTACAACGACAGATAACGATCAGAGTATCTCCGACTTCGGAACCTATACGGTCTCGGGTGATGGCGTGGTGACCCTGAACTTTAATAGCGGGGATACTGGTACCGCCTATGTGGGTGAAGGTGGAAAGACAGTAATTTTCGGCTGGGTTGAATTTGATAATGATGATCGGAACTGCTGCATGGGTTTTGGTATGGGAGTTAAGAGAGGAAGCGGATTCACCAACGCCAGCGTTAAAGGGACATATGGAATTGGATTGTTTGAGAGTGATTTTTACGGTGGTGATACCAGTTATTGGGGTGCCAATGATGGTCAGACATTAGACAAGGATAAATTCACTTTCGACGGGGCCGGAAATTTTAGAGTGGTTTATGATGAATATGAGATGGAGCGTAATATCGGAGAAGTCCCCGGTGGGGGGGGATACAGTAACAAATTCACAACAACGTATTCAGAAGAACTAAATGGCTCCGTAACCGGTACATATACGGTTTCACCTGATGGGGTAATGACACTAAATTTTAGTGATGGAGATACCGGGACCGCGTATTTAAGTGAGGACGCAAAGGCCGTGGTTATAGGGTGGAGTGAGTACAGCAATGGGCCTTCCGATTATTACGGCAGCACAGGAATTGGTTTTGGAGTCAAGGTCCCGAAGGTGAACAATGGCCTGCCCGCCATATCCCTGTTGCTGCTTGGTGATTAGTGTTTAAATAAAATGGCGGATAAGAGACGAAGGAGTTTGATTTGAACAGATTGACGATGCGTAACATATGGATGACGGGGCTGTTTTGTTCAATCCTGTGGCTCGGGCCGACATGGGTAAACCGGCCGGCTTGGGGCGGCGCATCACTCAGGGGGGTGAGATACGGGTCAAGGTCGACCCGGAGCGGCCCTGTAAGATCCGGGTGGATCAGGGCCTGATCTATGCGGTGGTGACGAACGAGAAAAAAAAGTTCGACTGGGACGACACCGTCCGGGAAGCCTATCTTACCGAGAAACAGGGTATGGGGTATGCGGTCGATCCCAAAAAAGAGTTAAAGATTTCAATGACCGGAGATAGCCAGGTCAGAGTTAAGTGGCTTTGCCATCTGAACGACCCATCTGTTACAACCAAGCCAAGGAGTAACAAATGACGTCAATTTCCAAATATTTACACTCCTTGAAGGCCCTATCTTAATCCGACCTATATTCCTGAAGAACCTCAGAACTCCAATCCAGAGTAATACCACATATGTTGTGGGCCCTTTTTCCTTGACGCACAAGGGGAATTTCTCTATCGTCCTTACCATAAAGAGCAAGATCTTATCATACAAGGGGATCCTTTTAAACGTTACGATTCGTTTAGGAGAGGGCGATAATGAACCTTGAAGAGATCAAAGGGCGATATCCGAAGAAATTTGCTTCTGAAAATGAGATATTCAACCATATCCACCGAGGTGACGGGATTTTCATCGGAACAGCTTGCGGAGAACCCCAGTACCTTGTCAATGCCTTGATAAATTACGTTTCTTCCCACCCAAAGGCCTTTTTCGATGCTGAAATTTTCCAGGTCTGGACCTTAGGGGTTGCACCCTACACGGATGAAAAATTTCAGCACAACTTTCGACACAATTCCTTTTTTATCGGTAAAAATACAAGAACAGCCGTTAATGAAGGGCTGGCGGATTACACGCCTATCTCCCTTTCGGGGGTCCCTGAACTCTTCCGGCGTAAGCTCACCCCCGTCGATGTTGCCCTGATACAGACATCCCCCCCGGACATGAACGGGTATATGAGCCTGGGTGTCAGCGTTGATATCACCAAGGCCGCTGCGGAAATTGCCCGCCTTGTTATTGCCCAGGTGAATTCTTATATGCCCCGCGTGCATGGGGATACTTTCATAAATATCAATGATGTGGATTTCGTCATCCCTAATGATGAGCCATTACTGGAGTATGAAGAAAAGATCTCGGACGACATTGCAAAGCGGATCGGAAAGTATGTTGCACGGATCATTGAAGACGGGGACACCATACAGGTCGGTTATGGAAGCATCCCCGATGGTATCATATCAAACCTTAGTCACAAAAAGCATCTGGGGGTGCACACTGAGCTGCTATCGGACGGGGTCATTCAGCTTATCAAGGATGGGGTCATTGACAATACCAACAAAAGCCTCAATCGCGGCAAAACAGTGGCGAGCTTCTGCATGGGTAAAAAGGAGACCTATGAATACATCCATGATAACCCGAGCATCGAATTCAGGACCATCGATTATACCAATAATCCCCTGGTAATTGCGAGATGCAAGCAGATGACCTCCATAAACAGTTGTCTTCAGATCGATCTCACGGGTCAGGCAACTGCCGAATCCATCAGCAAGATTTTTTACAGCGGTATCGGTGGGCAGACGGATTTCATGCGCGGGGCCCTCTTATCTCCCGGAGGCAAAACAATCCTTGTGATACAATCTACGGCCAGGAAAGGCGAGGTTTCAAGGATCGTGCCTTTCCTGAACGAGGGGGTCGGCGTTACCCTTGGTAGGGGAGACATTCATTATGTCGTCTCTGAATACGGTATAGCCTATCTTTACGGGAAGAATATCAGAGAGCGTGCCATGGAACTCATAGCCATAGCCCATCCTGACTTCAGACCCTGGCTTATAGAAGAAGCGAAGAAATTGAATTTGATTTACGGGGATCAGGCCTTTATCCCCGGCAAAAAAGGGGAGTACCCGGAGGAACTGGAAACCTACAAAACAACAGAAAAAGGGCTCGAGGTATTTTTAAGGCCCATCAAAATCAGTGATGAACCTCTCTTGAAAGATCTTTTTTACTCCCTGTCCGATAAAAGCATGTACCGAAGATTTATCTCTACCCGAAGGGATATGCCCCACCAACAACTCCAGGAATTTGTTGTCATTGACTATACAAAAAACATGGTCATCCTCGCTGTAATAAAGTCCGACCAGAAAGAAGAAATCGTCGGCCTGGGCCAGTATTGGATCAATGAGTCAGCGCATACCGCGGAGGTGGGCCTGGTCATACCTGACGAACATCAAAACAGGGGGATTGGAACGGAAATCCTCACTTATCTCACCTACCTGGCACGGAAACAAGGTCTTCTTGGTTTTACGGCAGAGGTTCTGCTCGAAAACAGCCCCATGCTCCATCTTTTTGAGAAAATGGGATTCGATATGGAAAAGGAATTGGACGGAGGAACCTGCGAACTAAAAATGCTCTTTAGAGAAGTTCCTGAATGAATGAGTGAATGGGGGTCAGCCCGTTGACATAAGACAAGAACCGGCAGATATGTCCCCATGTCAAGGGCTGACCGTGAACCTCACGGGATATGTTTTATGCTTCTTGCAGTACCTTTATAGTGGTCTTCTCTACAATGTCCTTTACCTTTTCCCTGTAGGTCGACATATGAGGAGCAGCAAGATGATCGTGTAGAGCGTCCAGACTATCCCAATTCTCAATAAGCGTCACAACATTTTCGTCCAAAATCTGTTTTGACAAATCGGCGTTGATATCTACCGTGGGGAAATACTGGATACATCCTTTCTCTGCTCTAACGTCAGGAATAATGGACTTAAATACCTCAATATAATCTTGAAGACTTCCTTTTTTCACGTGTATCGATGCAATTACAAAAATCATATTTTTCTCCTTTCCTTTTAATAAGTGTAATGAGCTTTTTGCCCCTAAAAAGTTCTATGGCACCTAAATAAAGGTATTTTTACGTTAGATCTTTAATAGCTTTAGATCGTTAGCGTGGCCCGGCCCCACTTCTTGTTATTGGAGAGTCGCGGTGGGTTGCTCAGTCGGCTCGCGGGAAAGGCCGGTGACCTCTTTTTCCATTAACTGGGACTCGCTGAAGTCCAATTCAACGGATTCCGCACCAAAACTCTTTGCCAGCATCTCCATGGTTTGCCTTGCAGATTTTTCAATCTCTGAGCTTAACTGCT
>CAZENC010000061.1:0-12232 GCA_964513115.1 uncultured Desulfobacteraceae bacterium
CTCGAAGGCCTCAGTCAATTCTTTACGGGGGATGCGCTTTGTGCTTTTTCAAGCTTGCAATCCTTGATGAGTTTTTTTGCTTTTTCCCTTAATTCAAGGGCAAATGGATCACCCCTTTTCAGGCCGTCTTCCACCCTATCCAGCACATCAAAGTAGGTATTCCATACGACCCTCTCCATTCCATACCTTTCCTGCAAAGAATCCGGCCTGGATAAAAATTCCCTGATGATTTTGTCCAAACGGATTTGTCCCAATTTCAGCAAATCTAATCCCTTATCCCAATTCGCTTTTCCGAAAAGGGAAGCGGTTTTTAATGAAAGCCTTAGGTATACCACTGTAATGGGTGTTTTCGATATAAAACAGCCTGTATAAGGATCTGCCCAGCGCTTTATCCTCTCAACTGGCCAGGGCAACACCCTTGCATAATATGAAAACAACAGGATGCGTACATAATCACCAACCAACTTGGCGGTAGACGCACTTCTTATGGCTTCGCCTGCAAAGACTTCCTTATCATGACGCATAATGAGTCCGTCTTTATGGACATATCTCAGGCTCGCGTTTGATTCCTGAAACAGAGCAGACAGCAGGTAAGCCTGGTCCTCTGCACGACCTATAAAGCATGGTGTAAAAGGCCTGTGTCTCCTTAAGGCCTTCACAAGGATGCCACATGTACCTCCCGTCACATGGGCACGTTGGATACACCGGGTACTTCCATTAAAGGAAGAGTGTTCCCCGTACCGGGTCATCATTTCAGCCTCGGTTGAAATGGCCTGCGGAAGGGGGCTGAAAAAAATCCATTCATCATCTTTTATGTCTTCACCGGGAAAACTCACATCCGGCGTAAAAAGAGAATTGGCTATATCATTGTGGTTGACAAGGGCTCCGGCTATCATTCCCAAATCCACTATGTTTCCATCCTCATCAATCCCTTCAGCACCCCAAAGGGGTGTCTTAAAATGCTCTAATGCTGAAAAACCGCTCTCTTTAACCAGTTCCTTCTGTGGAAAAACCTGATCCAGGTCTATCTTAAATGTAGCACGTACGCGGTTATCCACAAGGACGTTCCAGAACGCAGATATGGACTTGAGAAAACTGTAGTGTCGCCCGTATTCTCCGTCCACTCCAATCACCTCATGTAACAGATCGGCATTCTCAAAGTCCAAATAGTGTCTGGCCGCCGGCATCAGTATTTCATCGATCAGCCTGCATACATCGACTTCGGAAAACGCGTAGACCCAAAGGTGTTGAAACCCATCCACTCCTTCAAACATATTTTCAAGACATTTCTTTGCGATATCCTGAAGCCCTGAATGTGTAACCGAAACCGAGAGTATACAATGAACTCTCGCATCACTCGCAATCACACCTCGTCTCTTTTCAAACTCTATCGCTTCATTCAAGGCCTTTAGGCCATACACGGCTTCATTATTTTCCCTGTCCGTCCCGATTTGAATCGGGTGATCATACCAGTAAATCTGGGGTTCTCTCCTGATCTCCTCCAATCTATCTTTTAAATTCTTCGAAAGGGAAAAATCCACAATACCTTTGGAGGGGATGTGCGCGGGAGTGGTCAGCAAGACATTTGAGGTAAACAGTATTTCCCTTGCCGGATCCAAGACAGGAGCGGGATTCAGACGTGTAATTCGTATCCGCCTTTTTTCTCGAAGTAATGCTGTTTCGTGTTCCCTTTTCTCGAACAGAGAAACACCTTCAGGGAAAAAAACGCGCCAGAATGCGTTAATGCCGTGTTTACTGGCAAAACGTTCCTGCGGATTTATACACCAGCTATATAATTTATCAAAATTCTCCCGGAAGCTTTCATCTTCAGAATACTTTTCTCTTATTTCGGAATTTACAAGAGATATTCCTCGGCTGTAAAAGCCCGCTGCAGACTTCCAGGCCGGTTGTCTCCCCAACTCCTTTATATAGTCCTCAGCCTTCGAATAAAGAGCGTGGGCCTTTCCGCACAAACAGATTAAAAAGGCCGCATTCAGATTCCTGAATGTGGCCTTGGGAGAAGTCTCCTGCGGTCTAAACTGATCACCAATTTCAAGACCTGTTAAGGCATCTTTTCCTCGTCTGTTACTGATAAGACGCTTGATTATGCATTCTATCTTTTCCTTCAAAACTGACACCAAATATGTAGAGGGTCAGCCGGTCTTAAACCCGGCAAATGAGGTGGCGGCCACGATATATTTGATGCAGACAACATTATGCCCTCCTCAACAACATTGACTTTCAGTTAGAAAACGGGCTTGATTTCAAATACCTTGCTTACATGCTTGGTATATTCCAGAATCTGTTGTCTACCAAATAATAAACTTTATGGCAACAAAACAAGAAACTGCAGAGACACTTGACTTTATCAAATATTGATAATAGATTCCTAGGAGGCTGTCGGAAAACCCCCATCTACTGCGTTATCCTCATCCCTCGTCACTGCGGCGTACTTGTATGTACGACTCATTCCTCGGGATTTCGGATGCCTTGTATCTGGAGATTTTCCATCAGTCTCCAACAGAACCGGTTCTCCGACAGGCTCCTACTAGTGCCTTATATTGCAAATTCGTATACTTAAATAATTTAGTCTATAAGCCTTTTTATAGCCCCCATTTGTATCGAGGCTCAAGCCTGCCCGGCGGACGACGGCAGGCGGGGGATTTTGCAAAATAGCCATTTATGGATGGAAACTAACTACAATCCTCGAACCGCAGACAATTTAAGGTATAGAATCTATGCATTTTTACTGGCGCATTATTGAGGAGCTAAAATTCTTAGGTGAAACCTGGATTTTCAATAATCCGAATCTCTCCAGGTGTTACGGGCTCTGGATAAAAAAGAACGCTGATGTCATTGCCCTCAGCCTTGAGGAAACCTCTACTGACCAATCGGCAAGATTCAACTACAAGAACATTCCCCACTCACTCAATTGACTTGGCCCCAAGGCTGCTTTCCCTCTATTTTTTTAGATTTCTTAGCTGCGTAAATCCCGAATTGGAAATTTTAGAATCACCCGGCAAATGAGTAAAACTAAGGCAAAAGAGGCTGAAAAGGTTGAAGCAGCTTTTTCGAGTGACTGCTGGAAGGCCTTCGTGATTTCAGGTTGTTATGGGATGGGGGACCCCCTGGCTCCGACGCTCCGGAGGAGCGGAGGAGAACAGCGGAGGGGGGAGGCTTCACCCGCCAATAACTGCCTGAAATCACCAGGCCGAGAAGCTCGGATCTGAACAGTTTCGCGTTACCCAGACGGATGATCCGGATTTTAATTCAAACCGGCTGAGGCCATAATATCCGGTACCAGTTCCTCCTTACCGATGGCCATAATATGAACTCCATCACACATCTTCTCCTCTCTTACCCTCTTAATCATTCGACCCGCAATTTCTACGCCCTTTTCAATGGCCCTGCCTTTAGGTGCGGAGGCCATTTCCTCGATCAGTACTTGAGGTACATTGACACCGGCTACATTCTTATTCATGAAACGGGCCATGGGAGCGGATGTAAGCAAAATAATACCTGCCAATATCTTTACCGGAAACTGTCTGGCATAGTCCATGAACTGTTTAAAGCTGTCCAGGTCATACACGGCCTGTGTCTGGATAAATTCGGCCCCTGCGTCTATTTTCTTTTCAAACTTTATTAGCTGGGGCTCAAGAGGATCGGCCTCCGGCGTGACGATGGCGCCGGCACAAAAGGATACAGTTCCATCCACGTCATTCCCCCCCAGGTCCTTTCCTTTTTCCAACCTTCTTATCGTTGCCAGTAATTGACTGGAATCCAGATCAAAAACCCCTTTGGCCTCCTTGTGATCACCTAAAATGACTGAATCACCCGTAAGGCAAAGGACATTGTTGATTCCCCTGCTGGCAGCAAAAAAAAGATCTGCCTGAAGGGCCATCCGGTTTCGATCTCTACAAGTCATTTGCAAAATGGGTTCCCCACCCATTTCCTTGACCAGAAGGGCTCCACCCAGGGAGGGAAATCGCATCACCGAACTCTGATGATCCGTTACATTCATGGCATCCACCTTATCTTTCAAAAGCTCAATGTGGTGTACCATCTTTTCCAGATTCGTACCCTTTGGAGGAGCAACCTCGGAGGTAATGACAAACTTGCCTGAATTAAGGGCCTTTTTAAATGAGGAAATCATGTTCAAAATCTCCAGTTATTTTTAAGTATTCTGGTTTGCTGTTTATTCATTATCAAGAGCTTTTGTCCAATATTTCAACTTCCACTTTCCCGGGCTCGGCTCTCCCTGATGATTTCTGGGTTTCTGTAGCTTTCTCATGGCATCCAATCGGTTCAACTCCTTCAGCCGGTTGTAGATCAATGTCCAGGCGCAATCTTTTTCAGAATCTATCTCGCATTTACCATTGCTGGTGCCCCCGCAGGGGCCATTGACCAGTCCTTTGTGGCACGAGGTTACAGGGCAGATTCCTCCCGTCTCTCCTAAAATACATGTGCCGCACTGCGTACATATCTCATCAAACTGGCCCAGGCCGGTCTCTTTCCCTATAAACAGGGTGTCCAATGCAGGCACGACCATTTTTTTCAACTGCCTGGCAATATTCTGGACACCAAAGGCACATGTCATAACCAGCAGGACATCAGACTGTCCAATCTGCGCACCATATTCTGTCAGGGCCTCACTTGTTAAATTGTCACAGGCCACCGGTAAAATCATATCCCCCGTGACGAGCTTACCCTTATCGGCCAGTCTTTGCCTCATAGTCTTCACCTCGGGTTCTCCACCCGTGTGTGTCAGGGTGACACATGTTCCGCACCCAATGATGAAAACCCGTATCAAACCGTCCAGCAGCTGATCAAGCTCCTCTTCAGGTTTTTGCTGTGTAATGGATCTGATCATTTTTATCTCCTGTCTTTTTCCAAATCACATCTCAGACACCTCATGGCCTCCCGGTACGCGTCCTCTCGAGTGAACCCTTTTTCCACCTCCCGGAAATCTCTTACCCTCTCATCCGCCTTCTCAACCTGGACCTTGATCCTCGGCTTTTCCTCGGTTGTCTCTTCATCCAAGGCCAGACCGATATCTTCCCTCATAGTAGTCTTTTCATCTATGATCTCCACCCTTCCCTTTTCTCCTCTAATGTATTTGTCGATGGCCAAGGCGGCCCTCCTTCCCGATGCAATAGCGTTTATGACAATACTCGGGCCTGTAGTAAAATCGCCCCCGGCAAAAACACCTGGGATATTTGTGGCAAGGCTGTTTTCGTCTACCACGAGACTTCCCCACAGGGCCCTCTCTAACTGGCTGTCTTTTGATAAAAATGAAATATCGGGCGCCTGGCCTATTGAAATAATTATGGTCTCGGCTTCCACAACCTGGGTTATTTCTTCATCAACACTCAGATATGATTGCCCATTTTCGCCGAAAACGGTCATGCTGCGTACAAACTCAATGCCTTTGATCTCCCCGCCTTCATGAATAATCTGCTTGGGCGCCCAAAGAGGGTTAATAACGATTCCTTCTTCAACTGCTTCATCAATGTCCTTTTCCCATGCAGGCATCTCCTCCTTGGTCCTGCGATAGAAAATTTGAACGTCATGGGCCCCTAACCTAAGCGCAGTCCTGGCAACGTCAATAGCAACATTACCTCCCCCCAAAACCACTACTTTTCCCTTGAGCTTCAGTTCCTTGCCGATCCTCATATCAGTCAAAAATTGAAGGCCGTAATAGAGACCTGGCAAGCCCTCTTCTTCGCCCGGAATGCCGATCCTCTTGCTGGACTGTGCCCCCGCACCAATAAATACAGCGCGATAGCCTTCTTCTAAAAGGTCATTTACCGTATGTCCAGCATCAATAGGGGAGTTATAACGGATCTCCACTCCACAGCTTTTTATATGGGCGATCTCCTCCTCAATTACTTTGCGAGGGAGACGAAATTCGGGAATTGCAATCCCGAGCATCCCTCCTGCAATCGATTGGCTTTCAAAGACAGTAACAGGGTAGCCTGTTTTTGCCAAAAAGTAGGCACAGGTCAAACCCGCCGGCCCGGCACCTACTACGGCTACTTTCTGTTCTCTGTTTACGGGAAAAGGCTGTTTTGCCCTGCCGATATTTTCAAAATACCAGTCAGACGCAAATCGCTTGAGCGACCTGATGGCAACCGGTTCATCAAGTTCACCTCGCCTACATTTCAGTTCGCAAGGATGGATACAGATACGACCGCAGACAGCGGGAAAGGGGTTACGCTCCCGGATAATTTCCACTGCCTTTTCATACCTGCCGCTGGCAATGGCTGCTACATAATTGGGCACATCAATACCGGCCGGGCAGGCGTGCTGACAAGCCGAGATAACCATTGAATCGCAAGTGGCACCGGCACATCGGTGCTCCAGGATATGCTCCTCATATTCCTTCAGAAAATACTGTAGGGTTGAAAGTGCGGGCTTAGGGGCAGTCTGACCCAGCCCGCAAAGCGAGGTCTTCATTATGGTCTCACCTAATTCCTTGATGGTCTGAAGGTCTTCGATCCTGCCCTTTCCCTGAGTAACCCTGGTCAAGATTTCCAGCAACTGTGTCGTTCCTAAGCGACAGGGAGCGCATTTTCCACATGACTCCGACTGGGTAAAACTCAAGAAAAAGCGGGCAATTTCCACCATACAGTTATTCTCATCCATGACCACCATGCCTCCCGAACCCATGATGGCGCCTATTCTCTGGAGGGTATCGTAATCGACTGGAAGATTCAGATATTGGGCCGGCACACAACCACCCGAAGGCCCCCCCATCTGGACCGCCTTGAACTTCTTGCCCTTGGGGATACCCCCGCCGATATCGAAAACAACCTCTTTGATGGGCACGCCCATTGGAACCTCTACCAGACCCGTGTTGTTAACCTTGCCGGCAAGGGAAAAAATCTTGGTCCCTTTGGTATTCTCGGTACCTACCTGGGAATACCATTCCACGCCGTTCTTGATAATCAGTGGGACATTCGCCCACGTTTCGACGTTATTTATATTTGTGGGTTTGCCACCCAGTCCCTCCTGAGCGGGAAAGGGTGGTCTTGCCCTGGGCATCCCCCGCTTACCCTCGATAGAGGCCATAAGTGCGGTCTCTTCTCCGCATACAAAAGCCCCCGCCCCCATCTTCAGATCAATGTCAAAATCAAGGCCGGTTCCAAGGATATTCTCCCCCAAAAGACCCAGTTCATTCATCTGTTCCAAAGCAATCGTGAGGTGTTCAACGGCAATTGGATATTCCTCTCGTACATAGATATAACCGTATTCGGCTCCTATTGCATATGCGCCGACAAGCATTCCTTCAAGGACAGCATGGGGATCACCTTCCAGTACTGCACGATCCATAAAGGCTCCTGGATCACCCTCGTCCGCATTGCAGATGATATACTTGGGTCTGCCCTCGGCCTGCCTGGCGAATTTCCATTTAATTCCTGTAGAAAAACCAGCGCCACCCCTCCCCCTCAGCTTGGAGGCCGTAATCTCATGTATTACATCCTCCGGTGTCATCTTGGAAACGGCCTTTACTACGCCCTGATATCCACCTGCCGCAATATAATGCTCAATCCTTGTGGGATCTACTGTACCGCAGTTGGCCAGAACCCTTCTTACCTGCTTCTTGTAAAAAGGGATCTGATTGCGGTAAAAAACCGGCTTTCCTGTCTGAGGGTCTGTGTAAGCCAGATGATCTATCAACCGATTTTGTTTAAGCGAAACAGCCACTATCTCCGGCGCGTGGTCGGGGCTGACCTCTTGGTATTGAACCCCCTGAGGGGCAATGGATATCACAGGTGCTTTTGCACAAAGCCCGTGACATCCAGTGGCACGCACTTCCACATGGTCTAACAATCCCTGTTTTTTGATTTCCTCGTCAAGGGCGCCCTTCACCTCAGCAGCACCATAAGCACGGCAGCCTGTCATGCATACATATACTCGTGTCTTGCCTTCCTGTTCCCGGGCAAGAATCTTATTGCGATACCACTCTAATTCACCAATGGATGAGAGTCTTTCCATATTAGTTCTCTTTATCCTTGTGCCTCCCATACTGTTTAAGCACCGAGACTACCTTTGCGGGAGATAGTTTGCCGAAATAGGTCCTGTTCACCATCATTGCAGGGGCAAGAAAGCAGGCCCCGAGGCAGGCAACCGTTTCAAGGGTGAATTGATAATTAGGCGTGGTTTCACCTTCATCCAGCCCCAATTCCTTCTTCATCATCCTCAGGATGCTTCGCCCCCCCTTGACATGGCAGGCCGTGCCGCGACACATCCTGATAACATACTTGCCTTTCGGTTTTAGGGATAACCCTGCATAAAAAGAGATGACCCCCTGTACCTGGCTCGGAAATAGACTCAGGGCCTCGGAAATAGGCTCAATGGAATCCGGGGGTATATAACCGAAGGTCTCCTGTATATCCTGTAATAACGGGATCAAGGCCCAGGTTTCACCACGATATTTTTGGATAATGTCCTCCATCAGTTCCCAATCTATTTCTTTTGGTTGCATTACTCCGTATCCTTTTTGGCCTCAAAAAGTTCACACATTTTTTCGTATTTTCTCAACCCTAACAGGGCGCATATTCCACCCGGGCGAGTCCGCTTCACCTAACTGTGTCAATTCAATTAACTGCCTGACATCATTATTATGAAAGGCAATGGGGATAAAAACGCGACCCGGTCTCAGTCCCTTGTTAAGAGTTACTTCTCTTTCTATTGATCCATGGGGGGAAGATATCCTCGCCTTGTCTCCCGCCTCAAGATTTAGTTTCATGGCATCCTCGGGAGATATCTCTACCTCTCCCTTTAGGCCAAAATCCTTGATTCGCTTTGAAAGTCCCGTTCTGGTGCCGCTTCCCAAATGATATTTCAAAGAACCCAAAATTGCTGCAAAGGGATATTCCTTATCAAATAGCTCGCCCTCTTTAGAGGTTACCGCAGAAAAAGGGATCGAATCTCCCATACCGTCTTGATTAAAAAGCCTGAGATTGCTCGTCTCCCTAACCCAGGCTTCCTCTCTTCCCTTCCCCAGTTCCGAATATATGGGAACATTTCGACTGATTTCCGCGCTTATCTTCTGTATTGAAAGATATCCTTCAGGGTAACCCATCTTCTTGGACAAAAGGCCAAGAATTTCCCAATCCGGTTTTGCCTCTCCCGGAGGGGATACCACGGGCTCAAATGACTGTATTCTGCCCTCCATATTTGTGAAGCTTCCTCCCTTTTCACTAAAAGAAGCCCCTGCCAATACCACATGTGCTATATGTGTAGTTTCGGTCGTAAGGATGTCCTGCACAACCAGTAACTCCAGGTTATTAAATGCATTCCGGATTCGTTCTGTTTGCGGGAGACCGCGAAGCGGGTTTTCGCCCATGACATAGAGCGCCTTGAGGTTTCCTTTTTCCGCTTCCTCAATCATGCGCATCAGATTGAGTCCCGGGTCCGGCGAAAGTCTAACGTCCCAGATCCTCTCCCAGTATTTACGGTCAACATCGTTATGAAAAGGCCGCCAGCCTGGAAGGAAATCCGGAACCGTCCCCATATCCAATGCCCCTGCTTCGTTATTCTCCCTTGCAATGAAATAGAACCCTTTATTATCGCCCACCAGGCTTCCGGTCATCAGTGCGAGATTTATTATGGCATCCATGGCTGAAGCCCCGTATTTCTGCTGCAAAATGCCGTGCCCGATCACAAAGGCAATCTTTTTGCCTCTCAATAAATCAGCGGCCCGTTCCATGGAAACCATATCCACGCCTGTCACACGACACGCCCTTTCCAGATCAAAGGCCGAAAGGCCGTCGCGATAATTTTCAAACCCTTGCGTGAACTTATCTATGAAAGAAGAATCAACACCGTCTTTCTTCGATACAAGGGCAGCAATACCGTTTATCAATTCAACATCGCTACCGGGTGAAACAGCCAGCCAGAGGGAGGAGAAGGGCACCAGTCCCGTTCTTCTCGAATCTGCCACAATCAACGGGATTCCTTTTATCCGAGAAGCCCGTTTAAGATAATATCCGACAACAGGTACCGTTTCAGTGGGATCGGCCCCTATTACAAAAATTATCTCGGCCTCCTCCAGGCCGGCTAAGGGCTTAATACGGCCTCCACCATCCAGCCTCTCGCTG
Source organism: uncultured Desulfobacteraceae bacterium (assembly GCA_964513115.1). Taxonomy (GTDB): domain Bacteria; phylum Desulfobacterota; class DSM-4660; order Desulfatiglandales; family Desulfatiglandaceae; genus JAFDHL01. The sequence continues at coordinate 10,107 of CAZENC010000061.1, forward strand.
ACAAGACTTATTACCTTTCTCTCTGACCCGTAACTGCCATTATCAACATTATTGGTTCCTAAGATAACACGCGCCATTTTCTGAAAAATATAGTTTTCCTCAACACTACATTTGGATGAACCGAGAAACGCCACGCTTTGAGGTCCGTATTTCTTTTTTGTGGAGATAAGACCTTGAGCAACAACATCAAGCGCCTCATCCCAGGTAGCTGGTAAAAGCTCTCCGTCACGGCGAATCAGCGGTGTGCTCAGTCTTTCAGAAACATTCAGGTAATCATGCGCAAAATGGCCCCTAACACACAGAGTAGAAAGATTTACCGTGTTTCCGTTATGCGAAGGATTTACTTCCACGATTTGGCCATATACCGATCCCATCACAAGCGAACAGCCCACACCACAAAACCCACAGATAGTTGATGATTTTTTCTGAGGAGAGCTTATATATACGGGATTTTTTACTGATAGGGCTCCTGTAGGGCACATGGACACACAGGTTCCACAGAAAGTGCAACTGGATTTTTCCAGGGGCATCTCATGCACTGCTGCAGGACGGGATTTAAATCCCCTGAGATTGTAATCAATGGCTCCGACTACGACCAGTTCATGATCGGCTCGAATACACTTTCCGCAAAGAATGCATTTGCTCAAATCCCTGATAATGAACGGATTTGCTTCCTCCAGACCGGTATAATGGGGCATGGGATAAAGGTCTATTTGGCCTACACCCAGTTCAGCGGCGATTTGCCTCAACTCGCATCTGTTTCCCTGGCTACATACGATACAGGATTCAGGATGATTGGCCATCATCAGGCGTATAATATTTATCCTGTGGGTTTTTATGGTGGGAGAATCCGTCAGGATGGTCATGTCGGGTGCGACCGGTGTGACACATGAGGCCATAGTACGTCCGGTTTTTTCATCTTCCACCAGGCAGAGACGACAGGCGCCAACAGGTTCCAGGTGGATATGATTGCACAGAGTGGGAATCTTGATGCCGTTTTCCAGGGCCGCATTTAAAATGCTGGTTCCGGAAGGACAACTGACATTCTTCCCGTTAATGGTCAGGGTAACTTCTTCCAAGTGTCCGGCTCCTTATTATCTCAGTTTGGCCGCATCAAGATAAAGTCTCAGCTTTTCCTCACTACCAATAGTGATAATATGAACACCCTGACAGAGGTCCTTTAGACCCTTTACGGTATCCGCAAAAAGCTCGATGCTTGCCTTTTGCTTGTCCGGGGCACTGGCCAGTTTCTTTATCATCCAGTCAGGGACCAAGCCCGACTTGAAATGGCGGTTTAGAAACTGTGCCATACCTGCCGTCCTGATAATCATCACCTCTGCGATGACAGGCACGCCAAAGGTATTTACTTGTTTTATGAATCTTTCAAACTTCGCTACGTCGAATACAGGTGTTGTCAAAAAATATCCGGTACCTATACTTGTCATGGCCTCCATTTCTTTCATTTCCAATTCCGGCACGTTTTTTCCCCACTTCGATTCAACACCGGACCCTAATGTGAATTCAGCCTTTGAAGGAAGTTCCTTTCCATCAACCGCGTGCCCTTCCCGCATATGTTCCAGGACCGAGGCCAATTTGCCTGAATCTACATGAAAAAACATCATTTCCTGAAGACTATCCCCGGTTATCCGATAATCTTCCGTAAACACAAGAAGATTCTCAACGCCTGTTTCATGGGCCAGCATAAGATCCTTTTGCAATTGTGGCCTGCTCTTATCCCGTGTCGTAGTCTGGTATATGGACTGAAACCGGTTTTTTTTAAGGAGATCGCACATCTTGATGCTATCCCCTACAATCCCCTCAATTTCCAGCTCGGGTACGGTAATGCCATCAATACGTCCCCTCACCAACCCCAAACGCTTGATGAGCTCCTGCGGGTCCTCATCAATGGGGGTCTGCACTTCAGAGGTGACAACAAATCTCCCCTTTTCCAGGGCTTCTTTTAGTTTCATACGTGCCTCCCCAAAGCAATTGAATATTGACGATAGAATATTGAAAATTGAAAGATCAAAGGCTTCATAAAGAACGGTCAATCTTCAATCGAAAAAACAACCAACAATTTTCAGTTCAGTCCCAGCAACCGCGCAACCTCTTCCTTAAGTTGAGGC
>CAZENC010000062.1:0-12228 GCA_964513115.1 uncultured Desulfobacteraceae bacterium
AGTACTTGTGGGACGTTGTTGGCCCTGGTTAAATAAAGACAAAGTCAATTTAAATGGGGAGGCTATGGTGAATAACTCCTGCCTATTGATAAGCAGAACCTGCCTATTTTCTGCACCCCGGTTGAGATATCTCCTGTAGATAACAGCCGCATCCGATTTTGCGATAAGAGAGTGATTCCATAGATATCGTATCTTTAGAAATCTGAGAAAGCTTTTCATACATTCACAGCGATTTAAAATGCTTGGTTATGATTTATATATCTGGAGCCAAAAAAAAGGTCAAGTATAGGATAACCATCATTTTACATAACCATCGTAATCACTCACCTGACTTCCACTTAAACCGCCTCCGCAAGCCATTGTGCCATGAAGGCTTGATATGACCCTCCTTCTGCAGCCTTCCCACCACAATGCCCGGGGGTATTCCCACTTGCTTGGCGAAACCCTCGATGTCTTCTGCAAAGAATCGGCCGGCTTTCAAGAAAGCCTTGTAGCTCCCGGGCTGGATAAGGGTATCAGCGGCGAACCGATCCGCTTCCTCCTCAAGGGCCTTGTGTGCTGAGTCTCCGTCATCGTCTTCCAGAATAACAGCCTGGCGGTCGTGGAGCAGGATGTGCCCCAGTTCGTGAAACAGACTGAACCAGAACACATCCGCCCAGTTGTATCTGAGGGTCATCATCACCACGGCCTTATCCCTGCCCAGCCAGAAAGTGGCGCCATGGGCATGGGTCCCGGGAAGGTGGGGACAGAAGACCAGGGCCACACCGCAGTCGGCCAGGAGATGATGTATGTTTTTTTGAAAATCTTCCGGGGACTGGAGCGCCATTGCTCGCATCGCCTCCAGGGAGTCCTTGAGCCGCCTTTTCTGGAAAGGCGCGCACCGCATCCTCTGTGCCCCCAACTCTCCTATTCGCAGCCAGGCAGCCACGGCTTCAGGGGATCTCTTCTGCCTGCCGGATCGAAATGCGGCCTGGTAGCGCCGGAGGTTCAAAACTGTATCCAGTGAAGCCACCCCAAAAAATTTATGGAGTTCCAATACCTTATCAATGGACCGTGTCTTTTTGTCCACAACGCCAAGTTTGGCCAGATCCGCATAAAGAAAGCGCTTTACCAGACGGCATTCCTCTTTGAGCCGTCTTTGTTCCTCATTGCTCCGCCGGCGAGCCAAGGCCAGCCGGTATTCGGCTTCCAGGCCCGTCCAGATATGGGCCGGCACCCCCACTACCTTCTCCAACTGAAGCGCCGTATCAGGCGTAATAACCTTTTCACCCTTAAAAACAGCGCTGAGTTTGCCAGCAGGTCTATTCATCCTTTTCGCCAGCTCATCCTTGCTCATCCCGAGATCCTTGATCACCTCACCCAGGTATTCTCCAGGGGGGATGGGCAGGTCGGAATACATTCCCTGATTAGTCGCCATAATGCTTGCTCACCTCCTCGATATGGGCGATTTTCAAGGCATCGCCCGTGAGGCTAAAGATCAGCCGTACAAAACCTGTTAGTTTAACTGCATATTGGCCGTGGCGTTCCCCTTTTAGCGGATGGCACCCTAATGCCGGAAGATTCATGAGTTCGTCAATATCGCGCACCTGTTTGATGATATTGATTCTCTGGATATACTTGCGAGCGACTTCTGAGCCGTAGGCCTTAACGGCCTTGGTGTGCTCTCGGTACTCCTTTTCCAGCTTTTGCGTTCGAAAGGTAACCTCCACTTCAAATCCTCATTTCTTTACCTCTTGGGTAAAAATATTAGTCCTTTTCATACTTGCAGTCAATATTTATTTACCTTTAGGGTAAATTTTTCCTCTCTTGGCATCAACCGATCTGCCCAAGAGCTTTTGATATGCAGTGCAAATCATGCCTTGTGAAATCTTAGACTGCTGCCAGTATTCAAATTCACAGCGATTTAAAATGATTTGTAATGATTTATATGTCTGGAACTCCAGGCGGGTGTGTCCAATAATGTTGATACCCAGCCAAGATCGGGTAGGGTTAGCCCTTTTTCTTTTCCAGATTTTCGATGATAATACCTGCGGCAATTCGAGCCCCTATACCCGGAGGCAGCCCGCATTTCTCAAAGCCTTTGTCGCTTATGAAGGCGGGGTAGCCTTCCGCGATATCCGCCGTATCGTAATATTGTCCGAAGATGACATTTTCGTGGATTTGTCTGCACTTGGTGGTTCCCAATGCCTGTTCAAATCGTTTGATAAGCTTGCGGCATTTCCCGTATAACCGGGCATTGGCTTCAAAAGCCAGGAGGTCATCTTTACCGAAATATAGCGCAAGGGCCGTCATTCCCCCTGAGATCGCCCCGCAGGTCTCACCGGTCAGGGCAATACCGGGAAAGGGCGAAAGCGCTGTGATAACCTTGATATGGCCGAATCCAAATTCTTCCATGACTGCCAACGCGGAACTCTTGGCGCAGCTCTGGCTTACCTGTTCATATTCCTCGGCCCTCATCTGAACCCGGTCCAGGATTTGTTTTTTCTTGCTGATCACTTCATCGGGATCAAGTTTTTTAGTGGGGATCCCATTTTGTGATAGCTTCTTCAACCTGCCCTCAATGGCCGGTCTGTCTTCAGGGCCTTTGGCCAATTCCTCGACCTTGATCTTCAGGGCCACATAATCGGGAGATGCTTTCTCTGCCATGGTTCCCTCCTCAAGTTAGTTTGCTTCAATCCTTCGTCGCTGAAACAGCTGAGAGTATAATGGAATAACGGTTGAATATTGGATAAAAACCGGATTATCCAAAGAACTATATAAATTCCGACATGTTAAGTCAACGGCCATCCCAAAAGCTTTGAGGTGACGAAGTAATTAGCTACTTTGGAGATCATGGGATTGCTTCGCTATCGCTCGCGATGACATTACGACACAGTCTCTAGCGGGATGGTTTATGAAATTATCATCCATGCCGTGATTGGGATTGCCATTTTGGCATAAATAAAATAGATTGGCTTAAATAAAGAACGCACGCTCAGAGTATTATTCTTTAAAGTTTAAAACAGACGCCAGAAAGGGGGGCATTTCAATGAAAAGGTATGGAGATTTTATCACCTCGGAGGAAGATCAGCTTTTATTAAACACAGTTCGAAAATACGTAGACAAAGAGGTTATGCCGGTTCGTATGCAATTGGACGATGACTATGCCGTGTTTGAGAAGGCATATGAGGGTCTGGTAAAGCTCGGCATTCAGAAACGTGGTTTCTCCCCGAAATATGGCGGACTGGGCATAAGGTCGGCAGCCACCATCTGTGCTATATCCGAGGAAATAGCCCGGGGCGATAGCGGTCTTTCACTTCATGCCTTGATAATACCGTGGTGTCTGGCCGCGGCCATGGGAGGTCGGAACACGGTCGTCATGGACAAGTTTATTCCTATGTTTTGTGAAGACACCCCTCGTTGCGGCTGTCTGGCCATTACTGAGCCGGCAGGGGGCTGTAACATTGAGGATGGGGCCGAACATGGCCTTACGATCCGTACAAAGGCTAAACTGGAGGGGGATGAATGGGTCATCAACGGTGAGAAGATGTGGCCAAGCGGCGCAAGCGTAGCAGACCTTTACTGCGTTATATGCACGACTGATCCTGACCTGAAGGAAGAGGGCCTTGCCCTTATTTACGTTCCCAAGGATACGCCGGGGCTTTCCTTTGGAAAACCGGAAGATAAAATGGGCATGAAGGTTACGGATGTCAATGCAGCCATTTACTTTGACAATGTGCGTGTACCCAAGGAATACAGGGCTGCCGGCCCCGGTGTAGACTGGCAGCTATTCAGGAACAATATAGGTTGGGGGCGGCTTACGTCAGCGCCTATGACGGTGGGAAATGCCCAGGCTGTCCTGGAAATTATTATAGAATACACCGGGACCCGGTCTTACGGGGGAAAAGCTGTCAGAAACCATTCGCTCCAGGCGGCCATGATTGCTGATATGGCTATCGGCATAGAAGCGGCCCGTGCCTTTTATCTCTCTGTTGCGACTATGTTCAATAACCGGAAGAAATACGGGAATCCAGGTGACGACTATCTTTTGGCCAGGTCCAGTGCGGCCAAGGTGTATTCGTGTGATGTAACGGAGATGGTCTGTAACAAGGCAATGGAACTCATGGGTTCATACGGCTACGTGCGGGAATACCATGTGGAAAAATACCTGCGGGACAGCAAGATTGTCCAGTTGTGGCTGGGTGGCGGTCAATTGGGCCGTTTAGACGTGGCCCAGAGCTACTATCCATACGTGACAGAATGAAGATATTAATCATGTCTTCCATCTCTCTTGCACAGTTTAGGGGGTCCCGGTTTTCCGGCCTTTGGATTTCCGTGGGTTTGAGCTGCCAAAGGATGTGATCGATCGGGAGTGGATAGAGGAGGGTAAGCATGCCGGATAACGAGTCCAGAGAGGAATTATTGGACAGAATCGAGAAAGAAGCACACGATTATGAAAGGGATTTCCACGGTTGTTCAAGGTGCGTATTGAAACCGTTGCAGGACAATCTGGATCTGGGAGATGAGGCGAGTCTAAAGGCATCGACTCCCATGGCTGCCGGCGTTGCCATGCGCGGAGAGACATGCGGGGCCCTTTTAGGGGGTTTGCTGGCCGTGGGAATTGCCACTGCAAGCGACGATTTGAAAGATGTAAATACCCTGACAAATTCTCTGGCTGCCGGTTTCAGGTTGGCAAGAAATGTCGAGAAGGAATTCGGGACCACAAACTGTACAAAGATACAAACGGATAAATTGGGGAGGTTTTACAGTCTTGCTGACCCGGAACAGTATAAGGCATTCATCGAGGCAGGCGGTTACAAGGAATGTCCAAAGGTAGTCGGTAAGATCGCCAGAATGACGGCGGAGTTCATTCTGGACTATAGGGATAAAATGGCCGGGTAAACTATTCCTTGTGAAAAGGCCGGCCCTCTTTTGCTAATTGTTTTTTCTTAACCTGCTGATTCTTGCGAGGAGCCAATTATGTTTAGAGAACCGATAAATATGAATATCAAACCGGTTTTCATCCTGAGTCGGGGTGCAGGGGTCTTTGTAAATCATAAGGGCCGGATTGAAACGGTTAAAGAGGAGGCTACGAACAGGGACCGGATAAATTCCTTACTTGAGGAACTCAAATCGGAGCTGGGCGGTCAGGTGAACATTCTGGAGGGGCTTTTTGTGGGCCAGCCTGCCGACCTGGAGTCCATTTTCATGTCCAGAGATGAAATCGACCTGCTCCTGGTTTACTTTCTGGGGGTGACTCCAATTGAGGCTTTACTCAGGTGGCAGGGTCCCATAATCGCATTTAGCGGGCAGTACACACCGGCATTTGCCCTCTATGCCGTTGGTGAGGAGAGGCATCTGCGAAAAAACCTGTTCATTGCCCTGGACTACAAAGAGATTCGAAGAATATTGAATGCCCTAAAAGTCAAGAAGGCCCTTGCCCAAACCAGAATTGTCCTCATAGGCAATCCCGGGCCCTGGCACCTCAGGTGGTATGGTTTTCCGGACCTTGAGGCAATCAGACGGAAGGTGGGGATGATATTCACGCCGGTTGAACTGCGGGAATTAATAGAACAGGTTGAGGATGTAGACCGTGACAAAACCGCGTCTCTGGCTGAAGAGTGGATGAACGGAGCGGAAAAAGTCAGAGAGCCATCCATGGATGATCTTAAAAAATCCGCAGGTGTGTGTCTTGCCATAGAACATATCCTGGAAAGGAAAAGCGCCAATGCCATGGCTATAAACTGCCTCGGAATCACCCTTTCCGCAAAGTTTTCGGGGCGGATAGCCAATCCGTGTATGGGGATGTCGTATCTTCAAGACAAAGGTATCCCCTGTGGCTGTGAAATGGATATCCCGGGCCTGCTGACTAAGTTGGTGCTGGGACATCTGGGCGAAAAACCCACCTTTCTTGGTAATATAGTGGGCGCCGACCCTGAGAGCAACTTGATCAAGATATCACATTGTATCCTTCCCACCCGGATGCAAGGATTTGACAACGAGCCGTTGCATTACACGCTGAGGGATTACCACGGGAGGAGAGGCGTGACCGCATTCACCGAAGTCCCGCTGGGCGTAGAAGTTACCTTGGCTCGAGCGCATCGAAACCTGGAAAGAATGGTGGCGGTTAAGGGCGAGATAGTGGCTTGCGATGACACGACCACCTGCAGGAACACGTTGACGATAAAAGTACGCAATGCAAGGGAGTTTATCAGGCGGGCAGAAGGGAATCACCATGCGCTGGTTTTCGGAGACTATCTGGAAGATTTGGAGATCCTGGGCGAAGTGATCGGTTTTCAAGTCCATCTGGTTTGAGGAAGTGGATCATGAAAAGGGCATTTGATAGGCCAAATTTTGCAGCAACAATGATGGCTTATGTCCCATACAAGGACATCCAATGGGCAATCCAGGTGGTCCTGGATAATTTTCCAGAGGCACCCTGCCTGCCGGTATTAAGCCGCAGTATGAAACATATGCTTGAAGGGATCCCTTGTTTGGTTTTTGATCGTGAAAAACGGCAGGTTATTCTGGACCCATCACCGGAGAGGGAACAGGAACTCTTTGAATTTTATGACAAATATGAAGAACAGGATCTGGACTATTTCGCCACTACTCCTGAGACGGCCCCGGGTTTTTACGCGCTACTTGAAAGACTAAAAGAAGCACGGCCACCTGAACTCAAGTGGGTTGCTTTCCAGACTGCAGGGCCGGTGCTCTTGGCTGATGTAATCAAGCAGCCCGACGGAAACCCCTCTTTTCATAATGAGACCTTGCGGGATATGTTGACCAAGGCTTCAAGCATGAAGTCAAGGTGGCTGGAGAAAAAAATAAAGGAAGAACTTCCGGGTGTAGAAGTTATAGCCGGCCTGCCCGAAACGACCCTGGTTGGTTTTACTTCTGCAGGGGGAAGTGGAACAAGAGAGGAAATAGTAAACTGTATAAACGAGGGCTTTGAAGGATTGAATTGCGTTACCTGGATACACTGCTGTGCCAATATTGATTGGACCCTGCTTATCGACTCCAATGTTGATGTTATCAATTTTGACGCCTACCAACACTCAGATAAAATAGCCCTTTACCATGAGGAGTTTCAGGCTTTTTTGGAGCGAGGAGGAATGCTGGCCTGGGGCATAGTGCCCGTCACCAATGAGCTTATTGCGAAAGAAAGTATTCAAACCCTTGTAGAAAGACTTGAACAGGGCATCAGCCTCCTCGTCAGGAATGGTGTTGACGAAGGATTGCTGGTATCGTCTTCCTGGTTGATGCCCTCCTGCGACACAGTAATGATGACCCCGGAAAACTCAGATCTTGCCTTCAACATGACTAAAGAAATATCCGATATTATGCGTGGCAAGTATGGTTTTAAATACTGATTCCGGAAATCCCCTTGTCTATAGCCTGTAGTATTTTTCCTTTTCCATGGCCACCACGCCCTGATTTATGAGTTTTTCAATGTGCTTTTTCATGTGTACCCGTTCGCCGAATTCAAAAAAGGCTTTCGGCTCCCTCGGCTTCCCATAAATTATCCACGCGTCAATTATGTTCTCAAGGCTCTGAGGTTCATCCAGCAGGTTTAGAAGCTTGTTTTCTCTTTCGGAAATAACGCTCAGGTATCGATCCCAGATTTCTCTCGGTGCCTCCTCAAAGATCCCTGTCTCATGGGATGCGATCCACGTTTTTGCAGGAATTTTCCGTAAAAGTTTCACCGAACTGATGGTTGCCTCGATGCTTGAATTTACATCACCGTACCAGGGTCCAAACCGGCTTAGGTCATAGTCCCCGAGAAAGAGTAGCTCCGGCTCCCTAAAGAAGAACGACAGGTGGCCGGGAGTATGACCGGGAGTAGCGATTACTTTCACTGAAACCGGGCCGAGATCCATAATACTTTCATCTTCCAGGAATTTGTCAGGTTGCCGGGGCCGAAAGTGGAAATCCTGTTTTAACAAAGACCGCCAATATTGGCGGTCATCCTGATCATCCATTCCATAGGAATCCAGAAAAAGTTCAAGATCAGAAAGCGGCGGAGCATCTGGTTTCGAAATATACAGTGGCAAGTCATCGAACAGATCAAGGTGCATGAAGTGGTCCTCGTGCCAGTGGCTTAGCCAAACACTTCCGACCCCTGGATTATCCCGAAGCTGAATTAGTCTCTTTCGATCGGAGGCAGGATCAATAAGAACACCTGCTCCCTCAATATAAATCGAGTGGCAATAAGGATATTTGCCATGGTTTTCACCGGGAATGAACCACACGGCTCCGAAATGTTTTTCGTCCATTCTTCTTTTAACCTGAAATTCTCGACCGTAAGGTATTAGTAATGTTCAAAGAGTTTCTTGTCATGAAAAGTAAGGGGGCTTTTGGCGGGCGGTGAGACTGCTGTGCTTCACGCATAGGACTAAGGATCGAGATTCACCCAAAAACGCAACACGCGCACCAGCATCTCCTTGGCCGCATACGGTTAAAGGTCGCAACTATCCTGCGAAAAGATTTTGGGTAAAAGAGTTGTTGTCAATTTCTGAATATATCATATTGCCAGGGAACAGTCGTTGATATACGAGAGCATTTACAAGAGCTTTTCCAGTTCATCCTTTGAAACCTTATATGTGTCGTCGAATTCTTCCCAGAATTTTTTGTCTTTATTTTTCCATCCATGCCCGAATCGGTCATCAAAGTAAGAACTCAATCGATCAAACCAGTTTCCTGATTTCTCTATTCCCTTTTCCCTGGACAGGAGTATTTCCTTGAGATAGATTTTTATATCAGCGATTCTATCCTTGGGAATGTATGATTTCGCTCCCAGCCTGATTGAACCCACCAGGTTATCGGGGTTCAGACCGTGTGCTGTCAGCATTAATGACGGTATCTTTTTCTTCGTTGCAATCTTTAGCAGGTCAAACCCTCTGACCCCCATGATATCCAAAATGGCCACATCATAAACATTATTCTCTAAGAGTTCCTTGGCCGATTCAAAGTTGGAAGCGGTTTCAAACTCACACTCGTCGAGTAATTCCTCCAGGGTGTCGAGAATATCAGGTTCGTCGTCAACCGCGAGCACCTTTGTCCCTTTTAAAATATCCTCGTTGGCCATGATTACCATTCCTCCTTATAATCCATTATGTGCCTTTTTTGGCCGAATCCGTCCTTATGAAAATACCGGATAGAGAATTGCAGTTTATAGGCATGTCTTTCCATAGTCAACCATTACGTTAAATCTTCCTGCCCATGGGGGATGTTGCGAGCTGTACTCCACCTTTTCAAAGATAGGGGAATAATTCAGGTTGCAACTGAAAAAATATTTGACTTCCTGAAATTGAAAAATTATATATTTGTTACAACAGACCGACCGGTCTGGCTTGCTGGTCTGAAGGGCATTTGTTAAGAATGGATCTTAAAGAGAAAATCATTTACGAGACCTTAAAACTTTTTTCCTCAAAAGGCTTTCTGGGCACCTCTACTCATGACATATTAGAGGCAGCACATACGTCCAAGGGTGGTCTTTATAACCATTTTAGAAGCAAAGAAAATCTGTTTTTTGCTGTGTTAAGTGAAGCACGGAAGATCTGGCGTGAAAAAAATCTTGAAGGCCTGGATCACATTGAAAACCCGGTCGGAAAGGTGAAAAAACTGCTGGAGAATTACAAAGACCGCTACCTTAAAGACACAAAAACCTTCCCTGGCGGCTGTATTTTTGTCGCCCTGTCGGTAGAACTGGATGATCAACGGCCTCATTTATCTCATGAGATCAATGAAGGGTTTATACGCCTCAAGGTCATGGTAAAAGAATTTCTGGACCAGGGCAAGATATCGGGTGAATTGAGACAGGATGTTGATACTACGGCCGTTACCGAGATGGTTTTTGCCGGGATGTTGGGCGCCTCGGTTAACTATGGAATGCAAAAATCCTCTGCCAGCCTGGAAAAGTCCATCAATTCCTTGATTAATTATATCGATAGTCTGGCGCCATAACCGGTTCAAGGTGGCAACAGAATTTGAATTTTGACCCTTTTGTTGGGTAATCGACTTAAAATCAAGTCCTATTTAAAAATTTTGAAAGGAGGAGGAAGAAATGGCTTTAATGACACCGGAACAATTTGAAGAGAGCTTGAAGGGGGTTAAACCAAGGGTTTTCATGAACGGTGAAAGGGTTGAAAGCATCCTTGAGAACAGGAACACCAGGACCGTTGTGGAGGCCAACAAGGCCAGCTATGAATGGGCCCTGGACCCGAGGTATAAGGATATTATGACATGCTATTCGCCGCTTATCGACGATGTGGTTAATCGTTACACATACGTGAGTGCCAGCAATGAGGATCTGGTAAAAAAGGCCGAGGCAGGCACCTTTACTGCAGAGATGCTGGGGACCTGCATATATCGCTGCGTTGGATACGACGCCTTTCATTCCCTGGCCGCTACTACATGGGAGATGGACAAGGATTTAGGCACAGAGTACAACCCGCGTTTTTTGGAATACCTGAAGATGGTTCAGACCAAGGACCTATCCGTGGCCGGCGCCCTGACAGAGCCGAGGGGAAGCCGTAGCAAAAAGACTTTAGACTGGGAGGACCCTTATCTGTCCCTGAAAATCGTGGACAAAAACGATGACGGTATTGTGGTTCGAGGAGCCAAGATCAATATCAGCGGCGCCTATGGCAGTCATGAGATAGTGGTCCTACCCCAGGCCGCCCATTTCAAGGGTGAAGAAGACTATGCCGTTGCATTTGCCACACCCGTGGATGCCAAGGGAATTACCTTTGTATGCCAGTATACACCGTATTCTGCTGAAAGGGACCTTGCTGACGATATTGAAGAGCTCGGTAATCCTGTTTTTGGACAACGCGAGACTTCCATGGTTATCTTTGATGACGTATTTGTTCCCTGGGAAAGGGTCTTTCACTGTGGCGAGTATCCCTATTCCGTCAAGCTTGTAACCCGTTTTGCCAGGACCCATCGAATGACCTGTGGCGGTACCTGCAAGGTGGGTTTTATGAACCAGATCATAGGGGCCTCAAAGCTGATCCAGGAATACAAGGGTCTAGAGAAGGCCACTCACATCAACGAGGAACTGGCCGAGATGGTAGTTTTAAGGGAGACAAGCAGGGCATGCGGTCTTGCTGCGGCCCACAGAGGCAGTGAACAGCCTAAGGGTTCGGGTGTATTTTTACCCGATGAGCTAATGGGAAACGTTTCCAAGCTCAATGTGTGCAATGCATTCTGGCGCGTTATGGCCTTGGCGGGTGACATAGGTGGAGGCCTGATCGTTACGCTTCCTTCCCTTAAGGAGCTTAAGAATCCCGAGGTTAAGGATTATGTTGAGGAATTTTACAGCTTTGGTTCTGATGAACCCACTGAAAACATCATGAAGGTGCATAAACTACTTCAGAACTGGACTGCCGGCCTCCATGGTGTTGGGACCTGGCATGGGGCCGGGCCTGTTATGGCCCAAAAGATTATGCTCCAGCGTGTCGTTAATTATGATCACGAGAAAGAGCTGGTCAAGAGGACGCTGAATCTTAAATAAAGAATACCCGACCAAAGGACGGGTCTTTAGGTTTGGAACCAATTTCTTGGATATCAGGTCTGGGCCAGGGATTTAGATATTAGGATTTCGGATTTTAACACTTGGCATCGAAATTCTCGGAATAGCTATAGAAAAAAAGCCATGCCAACAGGACATGGTTTCTCACAGTTAAAGGAAGAGGTGTTGCGAAATGGAAGAGTACACTGGAAGAAAGCGTGTTTCGGCTGCCTTTAAAAGGACGTTTACCGATCAGGAGATAGAGGTTGACAGGATTCCGGTTTATCCCATCATGGGCCAGTGCAATGCCCAGCTCGTAGGGGCCTCAATAAGGGAGTTTATATTAGACCCCAAGGTTTTTGTGAAGGCGCAGGTGGCCGCCTACGAACGTTACAAGCCGGATATTATAGTCATGCAGGGCGATCTGCTTATGGATGTGGAGGCCATGGGCAATGAACTCAGGTTTCCGGAAGACAGCATGTGTATTTCCACCAAATATGCCCTTGAGGATAAAGGAAAACTCAGCAGCCTGCAGGTTCCCGATCCCACCAAAGACGGCCGTATGCCCGTTTACCTGGAGATCCTGGCGGAAACCAAGAAAATTATTACCGATTCCATTGTATCCGCGGTAGTTGCTGGGCCATGGACAACCGCCATCGGCCTCCGGGGGGCCAGCGAATTGATCAGGGATGCCATAAAAGACCCGGATTATGTTCATGAACTCATGGAGTTTT
>CAZENC010000063.1:0-11963 GCA_964513115.1 uncultured Desulfobacteraceae bacterium
GGAAGTTGAACAAGGGCATCGAGGGGCTTTCTTCGGAGGCTATGCCGATCCTTATTGAATATGCCTGGCCGGGCAATGTCCGGGAACTGGAAAATGTTATAGAAAGGGCAGTACTGCTTGCAACCGGAAGATGGATTACGCCGGCTGAGCTTTCCGACATGACAAAGACTGAAAAATTTCCCTCTCATCTTGGCCCTGCCGACACCCTTTCAATCAAAAAGGCTTCAAAACATATGGAGAGGAAACTGATAGAAAAGGCCCTAAAATTTACCGGTGGTAATCGGACCCAGGCGGCCAGGATTCTTGAAATCAGTCGCCCTATACTGATATCCAAGATCAAGGAATATGATCTTTAGGCAACCTACAACTCTTCCTCCTCCAGGATAACCGTACGGGGCAAAGCATCCAGGGAGACATTCTTGGCGCTTTTAATGCCGAGACGCAGGGCCTTGCGGTTGATTTCTTTCCATCCTTTGGGCACCTTGGTCATGAGCGCCGCTTCCAACATTTTCAATGAAATTATTTTACACAGGTACCCGACGGTTCCAAGGGCGACTATATTGGCCACAATCTCCTTGCCGATATCATTTCGGGCAATTTGGGTGAATGGTATTGCAACGACTCGACTTGTAGGGATCTGCTTGACAAGCGTAGAATCGACTACCAGCAAACCTTCGGGTTTGAGATCCCAGAAGTATGTGTCTGTTGATGCCTGATTCATGGCCAAAAGCACATCCGGTTTTATGGTATTGGGGTAGTCAATGGGTTTGCTGCTGATAACCACCTCGGCCTTACTGGCGCCGCCCCTGGCTTCAGGGCCATAACTCTGGGTTTGGCAGACGTACTTATTGCCATAAACCCCTGCCGCCTCTGCCAGAACAACAGCGGCCATTATGATTCCCTGACCTCCTGACCCGCTCAACCTGATTTCATATCGATCTTGATTCATTTAACCTTTTCGGACTTTTGGGTTTTTTCCCGGATCTTTTCGTATTCCTTCGTATATACCGGCTTTTCCACATCAGCGAGAATGCCGATGGTAAACTTGCCTTTCAAGGATCCGGGGGTCATTTTAGATGCCTTTTCCAGCGTGACGGCATTGTCCCTCAGCCATTTCATCATGGTGATCGGATCCCCCATCCTGTTTCTTCTCCCGAACTGAATATGACAGTTGGACATGACCTCCACTATGCTGAAGCCACTCCTTTGTAAGGCCTTTTCAATAAGTTTTTCTAATAGTTCCGCATGATAAACAGTGCACCTTGCTACAAAATCTGCGCCTGCTGTAACAGCCAGTTCGGATATGGAAAAGGCATGTTCGATATGTCCGTAGGAAGATGTTGCGGAATAACAACCGTAAGGCGTTGTGGGAGAATGTTGGCCCCCCGTCATACCGTAGATCTGGTTGTTGATAATGATGGCGTTGATGTCCAGATTACGGCGTGCGGCGTGTATGAAATGATTCCCTCCAATGGCTGTGGCGTCTCCGTCACCCATAATCGTGATAACCATTAAGGAAGGCTTTGCAAGTTTTATGCCCGTGGCAAAGGTCAGGGCTCGGCCATGGGTTGTGTGGAGAGTGTTGAAATCCACATAAACGGGCATGCGTCCTGAGCAGCCTATGCCGGAGGCCAGAACTATATCGTCCTTTTTCAAACCCAGGCGGTCAATGGCGCGAATCATGGCCCCGAGGACAATCCCGTTGCCACAACCCGGACACCAGACATGTGGGAATTTTTTGTCGTGACGCAGGTATTTATGAATCAGAGTTGTTACTTCCTTGGGCATTGCTTGCTCCATCAAAGAAAGACTGACAATAAAAAAATCAGAGTTTCATCAACTGGACGAGTATCTCGTCAGGCGTCATGGATTGACCATCGATCCGGTTATATTTCTTGATATGGGTCCCTTCCGTATTTACCCGTTTTACTTCCCGACTTATTTGGCCCATATTCATTTCAGGAACCAAAACGGCGCGACATTGCCTCAACACTTCCTCGACCGGGTGCCTGGGAAAAGGAAAAAGGGTGATCAACTGTAACAGTCCCGCCTTGATGTTTTGTCCCCGGGCCTCAATGACAGCTCGCCTTGCGGATCGTGCTACTGAACCAAAGGTAATAACTGCCACCTCGGCATCCTCTGTCATCAATGAGCTCGTCATCTGGATTTCGTCGAAGCCTTTGGTAATCTTGCGGAACAAACGACTGATAAACGCCTCGATCTCTTCGGGACGCTGGGTCGGAAATCCGCGTACATCATGCACAAGCCCTGTTACATGATACCGGTATCCTTCTCCGAAGGCCGCCATTGGGGAAACACCTCTACTTGTATCTTCATAAGGAATATACCATTCAGGAGGCATGCTCGGGGTAACACGGTCAATCACCTCAAACTCGTCAGGTGAAGGCAATATAACGCTCTCACGGGTGTGAGCTACCATCTCATCGGAGAGGATAATGACCGGTACACGGTATTTCTCTGAAAGGTTAAATGCTCGAACCGTAATTTCGAAACAGTCGTCAACCGTAGATACGGCCAGGACAATAATAGGGTGATCCCCGTGAGTTCCCCATCTGGCCTGCAGCACATCACCCTGTGAAGGTGCGGTGGGAAGTCCGGTACTGGGACCTCCGCGCATGACGTTCACTACGACACAGGGTACCTCGGCGGCACATGCAAAACCAAGGTTCTCCTGCATAAGGGAAAACCCCGGTCCGCTCGTTGCCGTCATGCTTTTCACCCCTGCCAAAGAGGCCCCTATTATGGCACCCATACTGGCGATTTCGTCTTCCATCTGTATAAAAGTCCCGCCCACCTGCGGCATACGAACCGACAATATCTCGCTGATTTCCGAGGCAGGCGTAATGGGATAACCAGCAAAAAACCGGCATCCTGCGGCCAGGGCACCTTCCACAATTGCTTCGTTTCCCTGTAAGAGGCGCCTTTTTTTTGACTGATTGGAGGTCATGATGGCTTCCTCTTTGATTCAGGAGGGCGCTTTTTGATGGTAATTGCGAAGTCCGGACAGTGTATCTCGCAAAAACGGCACCCGATGCAGTCGTCAGGGTATTCAATAAAAGGGGCGCCGTTTTCGTCGAGCCCTATAACATTCTTGGGGCAGAATGCACTGCAGATCCCACAGGACTTGCACCAGTCGCGAAAGATAATTTGATCGAATAATTCTTTTGGTTTTCTCGTTTTTTTTGGCCTTGATGATCGCTGCTTAGCAGAGGGAGCGGCTTTTTTGAGTTTCTTTTGGGGCCTTTTTCTGGAAATACTCATCTCTAAACCCTTTTGTTTAAACGGTACCAATATCATGGTACTTTTGGTTTAGAAAATGATAACTTAAAATCCCGGTTTTTTCAAGACGATCAACACATATAGAGGAATAAAATTGCATAAGGGCCTGCCCTCAGGGGATAAAAACAGATGACATAATAAGACACCCCTATTATAATTTAGGGAAAAAATAAACACAGGGAAATTTTGTTCAGGAGGCAAATAATGGAACGGCAGAATATAATTGACCTCAACTCAGATGTGGGAGAGAGCTTCGGAATTTACAAACTCGGGCTGGACGAGGAAGTGATCCCTTTAATCAGTTCGGCCAATATCGCATGCGGATACCATGCCGGAGATCCAAATGTTATGAAAAGAACTGTCGCCCTTGCCAAGGAGCATGGTGTGGGAGTGGGCGCCCATCCCGGACTGCCTGACCTGATGGGATTCGGAAGGCGATATATGGATGCCACCTTAGAGGAGATCAAAGGTTACATTATTTACCAGATCGGTGCGCTTCAGGCATTTGCGGCGGTAGAGGGTCTGACCCTTCAGCATGTCAAACCGCATGGAGCTCTCTATAATATGGCGGTTCAGGAAGTGAGCATATGGGAGGCCATCGCGGAAGTGCTTGGAGGTATAAACAGGGATCTCATACTTGTGGTATTGGCCGGGCCAAACAGGAGAGAATTAGAGGCCGTCGGGTCCCGCTATGGCATAAGGATTGCCTTTGAATTCTTTGCAGACAGGGCATATAACCCGGATGGTTCGCTTGTTTCAAGGCGTGAAGAAGGGGCGGTGATTCGGGATCACAATATTGCCGCGGAGCGGGTCCTGAAGGTGGTTAAAGAGGGAAAAGTCATATCTAAGGATGGTGGCGAGATAGGGCTTAGTGCAGATACCGTGTGTGTTCATGGGGATAATCCGGAGGCAGTTGCGTTGGTGAAGAACATCAGGAAAGAGCTTGTATCCTCAAATGTTGATATTGCGCCGATGGGAACGTTCCTGTAGAACGTGAGATGATGTGATTTGCACAAGGGGTTTGAAAGAATCATGATCTATAAAAAACCCACCTATCGAATCATGGGGGACCGGGCCCTTCTTGTTGAACTGGGCGATGAGATCAGCCCTTTAGTAAACCGGAAGGTGAGAGAGCTTTTTATTACTTTGCAGAACCGCACCATCGAGGGAATTGTGGAGACCGTTCCGAGTTACCGTTCCCTGCTTATTGTCTATGAACCGCGGAGAGTCAGGTTGTCGACACTTCAAAAAGCCATAGACGAGCTTCAAAAGACTGTTGATATATCAAAGATCCCTGAGCCCAAGAAATTGAAGATCCCGGTTGTTTACGGCGGCGAATATGGTCCTGATCTTGAGTGGGTGGCGCGATATCACGGGATAACCCATGAAGAGGCCGTTAAACGCCATACGGGAAATATCTATCAGGTTTATATGATAGGGTTCACACCCGGGTTTGCCTATATGGGAGAATTGCCGGAAAACATTGCAACTCCTAGAAGAGAAACCCCTCGCACAGCGATTCCGGCGGGTTCTGTTGGAATCGCCCAGAGGGAGACGGGGATATACCCGGTCGTAAGCCCGGCCGGGTGGCAGATCATCGGCCGGACACCGCTAAAACTTTTTGATGAGACAAAGTGGCCTCCAGCACTCATGGAGATGGGAGACAGCATACAGTTTTTTTCTATCAAAGAGGAGGAAGTGTCTCAATGGAAGCGGTAAAGGCGCTGGAAATTCTTTCACCCGGCCCTCTGACCACGGTTCAGGACCTTGGGAGGTATGGTTACGGACGATATGGAGTCGCGCCCAGCGGTGCACTTGATTCCTTTTCCCTGAGAGTCGCAAATCTGCTTGTGGGCAACCCGGAAGACGAGGCGGGCCTTGAGATAACCCTTTTGGGATTGAAGGTGCAAGCACTTACCGATTTGTCTGTTGCGGTCACCGGTGGTGATCTGCAACCCTGGTTGAACGAGAAAATTCTTAAGATGTGGTGTCTCCATACGATACGGAAAGGAGATATTCTTTCTTTCAAGGCCCCCAAGAGCGGTTTTCGCAGCTACCTTGCCCTGGGCGGAGGGATTTGTGTGCCTACCGTGATGGGAAGCAAATCGACCAATCTCTCATCCGGATTTGGTGGTCTTAAAGGAAGACCCCTTAAAAAGGGGGATATTCTTCTGTCAGATTCACCCTACCTTTATCTGGAGGAAATAGAGAGAGCGTTTGACCCAAAACGGGTCCCCGCTTATCCCAAGGACTGGGTCATTAGGGTGCTCTTTGGCCCCCAGGATGACCATTTCACGCGGGAGGGCAGGAACTTGTTCCTCAATTCTTCTTTCAAGGTCACATCCCAATCCGATCGCACCGGGATCAGACTTGCGGGGCCTCCAATCCAGACAAGAGAAGGAATGGAGGATTCCATCATATCGGAGGGAGTGATCTGTGGGACCATACAGGTTCCGGGAGATGGTCAGCCCATCATTATCTTAGGGGAGACGGTCACAGGAGGGTATAGAAAGATTGCAACAGTAATCAGCGCAGACCTTCCCCTTTTAGGGCAGGTTAAACCGGGAGACCAGATAAGATTTTGTGAGGTTTCCATGGAGAAGGCCCTTCAGTCGTTCAGGGAAGTAGAAGAAATGATCACGCAGTTCAGGGAAGGGTTATCAAGATGAAAAACGGAAGAATCAGATCCCCAGGAAGGCGGTGCGGAACATATCACTGTCAAGGAGTTCATCGCCTGAGCCTTCGGCCACAATCCTGCCGGTCTGGATCACATATCCCCGATCCGCCAGGTCTAAGGCCTCGTGCACCTTTTGCTCTACCAACAGGATGGTAATTCCCTCTTGCTTGAGATGCCTGACAGCATCCAGCACCTCGTCCACAAGAAGAGGTGCCAGGCCGAGGGAAGGCTCGTCCAACATAAGTATGCGGGGACCGGACATCATCCCGCGTCCGATGGCCACCATCTGTTGCTCGCCCCCCGATAAAGTGGATGCCGCCTGGGCCCTGCGTTCTTTAAGTGCTGGGAAGAGGTTATAGACAAATTCAAGGTTTTTCCGAATCTTTTCCTCATCATTTAAAATATAGGCCCCTAATAAGAGGTTTTCCTCAACAGACAGGGGTCTGAAGAGCATCCTCTCTTCGGGCACATATGTAATTCCCATACGGACGATTTGTTCGGTCCTGAGCTCATGGAATTCACGGCCTTCAAATAAAATCCGTCCTTCAAATACATGCTGTGCGCCCATGATTGCCCGCAGAAGCGTAGATTTTCCCGCGCCATTGGCTCCCACCACGCATACGGTTTCACCAGAGCCCACGTTGAGGGACACACCATGGAGGACCGGCAGACCGGAATAGCGCACCTTGATGTTTTCCACTTGAAGAATGTTTTCGTTCATTGATTACCAGAATCTATAATTTCGCATTCCAAAATCCAAAATGCTAAATCTCCCCTCCACGTTCCCTGACATACCGTTCTCCTAAATAGGCCTTGATGACCTGAGGATTATTTGCAATGTTTTCTGGATCTCCCTCTGCAATTTTTTCCCCCGAATCCAGGACAATAACTCGATGGCTCACTTTCATAACAAGCTCCATCACGTGCTCGATCAACATAACGGTCGCTCCCAGATCCTCATGTACGTGCCGGATGGTGTCCATGATTTCCTCAATCTCATTAGGGTTCAACCCGGCCGCCACTTCATCTAATAGAAGCAATTTTGGATCTGACCCTAAGGCTGTGGCCATGGTCACACGTTTCTGGGCAGCCACGGTCAGTTCGCTGACCATAGAGTCGGAGAGATCATGCAGGTTCAGGTCTTTCAAAATTTCATAGGCCCTAGCCCTGGCCTGGGATGGGGAACGGGTTCGCATAAAACATCCCACCATCACATTTTCTTCTACAGTCAGGTCCCCTGAGGCCACATATACCTGAAAGGTCCTTGCCAATCCGAGTCTTGCAACCTCATATGCCTTCAGTGATGTGATATCTTCGCCATCGAAGATGATCCTGCCGGAGGTAACAGGGTGCAAACCTGAAATGCAGTTAAAGAGAGTGGTTTTGCCGGCCCCGTTAGGACCGATGAGACCAATCAGTTCTCCTTTTTCCATGGTAAAGGATATGTCATCGTTGGCCATCAGACCCCCAAAGCTCTTTGTCAGATTATACACTTCTAAGAATGCCATTAACTCCGCTTCCTTCGTCTTACTTTCTCAACAATGCCCCAAATACCGCGGGGTTCCACTGCTGAAACAAGCATGATAATACCTGCGTAAATAATCAGGTCAATGCCCACCAGGCCTGCCTGTGCACCTAACCAATCCTTTAGATAACTTTTAAGCGGTATCAAAATCCCTGCACCAATGACGGGTCCCCACAGAGATCCGGCCCCTCCTAACATGGCCATGAGGGCGATCAGGATTGAGATGTCAAGACTCATTGTGTCTGCAGGTTCAATGTTTTTGATATAGCAGGCATGAAAAGACCCTACAACGCTCACAAAGGCAGTGGCAATGGCATAGGTCTTTACCTTGGCCAAGTGCACATTTATGCCTAAGGAGCGTGCCATATCTTCGTTATCTTTAATAGACCTGAGCTGAAACCCCAAACGCGATTTGCGGAACCAGTTAACATAAAGGATTCCGACAAAGAAAAACCCTAAAATGACATAGTAATAATAGATATCTTCTATGAAGATCAGGCGTAAGAAATCAGGTGGGCTGTACTTGATTGGTGAAATCTCCAGACCCCTGGCCGCTCCCACAAGATCCCATACCTCAAAAATATCCTTCAACACCAGGGATGTAGCAATGGTGGCAATGGCAAAATAGTGGCCCTTCAACCGGAACAGGGGATACCCTATAATAAAAGACCAGCAAACAGCAAAAAATATCCCGATCGGCATGGAAAACCAGAAAGGGATATCCCACCGGATCAGCATAACCGCAGTTGTGAAGGCCCCGATTCCCACATACTGGGCCTTTCCAAGATCCACCTGCCCGCCATATCCGCCAATCGTGTTCCAGCCCATGCCATATATGGAAAACATCAAGAACTGGATCATGGTGGCCATGGCAAACGAGGAATGGGGGAAGACCGGAAATACTAATAGAAAGACAGCGATCAGTCCGACAACGATCAGATCGAGGCGGGGAAAGTCTGAAAAATCCAGTGCGTTTTTTATTGCCTCCATCCAAACAATCCCCTTGGCCGAACTACCATAATTACGAAATAGGCCAGATACACCCACATATATTTGAGGGATGTCATAGGAACATCGGCCATCCAGTCAGAGTCAAAGGTATAAGTAAAGAAGTCCCAGATGCCCGGGATCTCCATAATAATACCCACCACAAGTCCGGCAAAAAAAGCTCCGGGTACACTGCCAAATCCGCCCAACGCCACAATAGCGAAGGCAATCATGGTGAACAAGATGCCCATGAATGGATTGACAGACCAGAAATTAACAATGAGCGCACCTGCAATGGTTACGGAACCTCCGCCAATACCCCAGGCCAGGGCATTCATCCGCTCAGTGGGTATGCCCATATAGCGAGCTCCTTGTGCATTTAGAGACGTAGCGGTTAGGGCCTTTCCGATTTTGGTCCGATTCATGAGCAACCACACTGCCATAAAAGCAACCACCGAGAGTCCTGCGGCAGCTAATTTGGTGGCCGGCATAATGACCCCCATACCCAGATCAAAGCTCTTGCCCACCAGGATGCCATGATGGAGGGACCGGTCCTCGGAGCCGAAAATGAGCAGGGCCAGGTTCCTTAAAAAGAGCATCAGGCCGAAGGTGCCGAGCAGTTGAGCCACCATGGGGCCTCTTAGGACAAATTTGATAAAGCCGAAGTAACAGATGATACCCAGCAGGAATCCTACTACTGCTGCAACAGGCAGGGTAAATAGCGGGTCCATGCCGGTACTCTGTGCGGCAAAAAGGCCTGCATACATGCCGATCATGAGAAATTCCCCGTGGGCAAAATTTATAATATCCATCACCCCGAAGATCACAGTCAGGCCCAATGCAACAAGTGCCAGTACCATGCCTATGAGTAAACCGGCGACTAAGGAACTTACAAGAATATCCATTACTATCTATGGTCCCTTAAAAACGGAAATACCCATGCTCATCCCATCCCTCTCCCCTGTAAAGAGAGGGATGGAAGATGGGTAACATATACCCAGTGCTGTTAGAACTTAGGGAACGGGAAGATCATATCGGCAGAAGATACGTTAAAGGGGTAGATGATCTCCAGTCCAACCTTGCCATCTTTTCCCTTTTGGTACTGTCCAATCAGACCGGAGCCCAATACATTCTGACCCAGTTCCTCCCCTGAGGTGGAGAACTTGATACCGGCCCAGGGCACCACAAGTTCTTTACCAGGAATATGGATAGTGTTGGCGGCCTTCTGGATATCGGCAGGCTTGGTGGATCCTGCTTTCTCAAGCACATGCACCCAGGCCTGAAGGCCAGTGAATGCCCTGGCCGAGGCACCGCCCAGATCGTTGTCGGTCTTGGCCTTGTAAAGCTTATTTACCTGCCCGGCCACCTTCTTAATCTCCACTACCTTGGGCAGAAACACGGTCCGGGTCAGAATACCCACAATACTGTCACCCAGCGTGCTCCGGAACTCCGGTTTTTCAAACCCGGCATCCTGGCCCCAGATGATCTTGGGGCTGACCTTTTGGGCCTTTAATGTCTTGACCATCAGGATAGCGTCAGAGGTGTATGACGCAAAAAGCATTACATCCGGACGGGCTGCCTTCAGAGAGCGAACCTCGCTGGATAGGTCCGGGGACTCTTTTGCATAAAGAAGAGATTTCTTTACCTTGAATCCGTATTCCTTGCCAAGCGACTCAATGAGGCCGGAGACGTGAGATCCCCATTCGGTCTTCTCACATGCTGAGGCCAGGTTTGCAATATCTTTTTTGGGAATAGCCTTTACGCCTTGCACCTTGCCTTTTGTCAAGCCAACCAGCAACTCAAAAAGGTCTTTCGTAAACCATTTGTCATGGGGTGTTGTTCGCCAGAACCATTTGAAACCTCGTTTGGTCAAGGGGGGTGAGGTGGACGCCCCGTTGATCATGGGAACACCGTACTGTTCACACACAGCACTCACGGTCTTGGTCACTGAACTGAAATAACAGCCCAGGATACCGTCTACCTTGTCGTCCAGAATCAACTTTTTGGCTAAGTCGGCGCCAAGCGTGGGATTGCCCTCATGATCCTTGAAAATGAGTTTAATCTTTGCCCCACCCATGCTCTTAATGCCGCTGTTTTTGGCCATGGTCATATTTATGTCAGCCATGACGTTGTTTGCAATCTTTACTGCCAATTCCGCACCGGCGCGAAGCTCGCGGCCTGCCGCGGCCGCCCCACCCGTAAGCGGATATATCACACCGATCTTGATTTCCTTGGCAGCCAAAGCGGTGGATGGAACAAGAAGCCCCATCACTGCCAACACACCTAACGCGACCATTGAAATTCTTGCGATTGATCTCATTTCAAACCTCCTTTTTTTTGGCCAAAGGCCGTGGTGTAAATTTCAAACTACCTGGACCCCTCTATGGAAAAGGCCGGGACCAGTATATGAAGGACCATTTTACCTGCATTTTGGGGATGAAATGGGAAAAAATCCGATTTTAGAACCGCCAAGATATAAACTCCGTTTGATTAGATCATGAGAGAGAATAAAACTGATTTTCAATTAACGAAATATATAGAAAAAACTCTGCCTCTGTCAAGTTTCTGAAAGCAACAACATATGAATCCTCAGAGCAGCGTAAGGTGCTCATCCCTCAAGTCTGAAACAAACATATGCCCGGGCGCATGGGTAATAATAAGGGGAAGAGACGCTGACGTGGCAGCTAATTGGGATGTCACGCCACATGCCCAGAACACTGGTATCTCTCTCGGCCGGATGGTGACAGGGTCTCCAAAGTCGGGCCGGCTTAGGTCTTTTATGCCCAGTTCTTCGGGAGATCCCAGGTGCACGGGGGCACCATGGGTAAGATGGAAACGCGTGGTCACCTGAACGGCCCGGACCGCTTCTTTTGGCTTCATTGGCCTCATTGTCACCACCAGCGGGGCAGAAAATGGACCAGAAGGGTCACAATCACGGTTTGTGATGTACATGGATACATTCTTGTCTTCTTCCAGGTTGCGAACAGGGACGCCGGCCGCAACCAGCGCCGCCTCAAAAGAGAAGCTGCACCCGAGAAGAAAGCTGACCGTGTCATTATGAAAGAGTTGCCGAACATCTTCCACCTCTTCCTTGAGCTTTCCCTGTTCAAATATCCTGTACTTAGGCAGGTCTGTTCGCAGGTCGGCCCCTTTCGCAATTTTTGGCTCCACCTGGCCGGGGTCAAGCACATCCAGAATAGGGCAGGGTTTGGGATTGCGGATACAGAAGAGCAAAAAATGGAAGGCCGCGTCGCGCGGGAGCATGACCAGGTTTGCCTGCACGAATCCCGGAGCAACGCCCGTAGTGGGTGTTGTCCATTTTCCGGATCTGACATCTTCACGCAATTGGGCAGGTGATAAATTTTGAGTCATGGTGAAATCCTGGCCTCCTTTATCTCGTTTATGGAACCTGTTTAAACACCTCAAGCTGATCTCCCAACCTCTTTGCAATCAAAACAAAATCAAAAAGATCAT
>CAZENC010000064.1:0-11863 GCA_964513115.1 uncultured Desulfobacteraceae bacterium
AAGGCCGCCTTGTTCTCGGCACATGGCAGAAGATCTTTTTCTGCGAGTTTGATGGCCCGAGAACTAGGAGGGTATATGTCAGGATATAAAGGCCTCAGGGGGAATCAGTTACGACTTAAATCAAATAGACCTTACGGATTGCGGGTTTAAGCCAGCCTCCTTCAGCCAATCCTGAACCGCCTGATAAAAAAGTCGATAATACTTTTCTGTACCCCCCAGGCCCCTTCTGCCAAAATAGTAGTTTATTTCAAGAAAAAGAGGCTCAGGCTTTTTGTCTGAGAGATCAAATACGAAATCGATTGCAGCCAGGTTGATCCTCGCTTTTTTTGACAGGGAGCGGGCCTGACCTTCGGCCTTTGCTTGAAGTTCAGGCCGCCAGTGATGATCGATTATGGCACCGCGGCTGATTGTGGTTATGACCTGTCCCGGTCTGCTGGGACGTTTCCAGTAGGTAATAAATTTTTTTCCGATAATTACCGCCCTGAGAACATTCCCGTTTGATGGGACATAATCCTGGGTGATAAAGCCGGACGAATTTGAGCCCGCCCTGAGTTCGAGGCTGGACAAGGCCTCTGACAGGGAATGTCCGTCCTTAACAAGGTGTACGCATTCTGCCTCATGGGTCCTGTCATCTTTTATAAAGAATGGCTTTTTGTGGGGAAATGTTTGTGTGGAAGGGCGTTTTTTCTTGAAATCTTTCAATTCGTTCCAGCGAAACGTCTCAGGATGTGGAAAGCCGTAATCCCTGAACATGAGACTCTGTCCTATTTTCCCGGGATACCTAAAACGCATTTCATAGTTTGGAAATAAAAGCGCATCGGACCCCGAACAGGCCTGGTAAAAATCCGCCTGGAGTGCCTGAGGAAGGATAATGCCCTTTGCCTTCCGGATTAGTTTGAGATGATTTGAATCAAGCGGGCGACTTCCCAGGATAATCTGCACATCTGCATTAAAACAGGGATGAAAAGAGAGTATCATCTGTTATCTCGGATTTTGAATGCATGTTTGACTTTAATCTTTTTGGTGACTATAATTTCTGTAAATATTTTACTCCATAAATGGGGAGCAAAACAATGCCAATTTTTGAATTTAGATGCCTTAAATGCGGCGAAATGTTTGAAAAACTGCTTATCAATTCAGATGAAAAGCCGGAAATCATCTGTCCCGCTTGCAAGTCCCAATCCTTTGAACGTGTGGTTAGCAGGGCCAACTATGTCATGGGTGTCGGACCGGGAGGAAAACAGCCCAAAGTGACTGCAAGATCATGTGGACCGTCCAATCAATGTATGACATTAGATTTGCCCGGACCTACAAAGTGATATCCACTCGCCAAAAGCCCTCTGAACCCGTTTAAAATATCAATAAAGGGAATGACCCGGTCAAATAGCTTCGAACTGAATCGAGCAGGCAGTGAGTTTCTTCAGAAACAGGCTAATTATTGTCTTTTCAGCTTTTTTCCAGTGAATGGTTATTCAAAATGAATGATAAAAAAGACAAGATCCTCGGTCGATCCGAACTCGATGACCAGGACAAGGCAAGCATTGCCGAGCTTTTTGATGAAGAAATCGTTCCAAGGCTCAGGGATTTGCATGCCAGGATCGGAACAGTCAGTTGTGATTTTGCCGGGGAAGAGTATAAAAATTGGATTATCCGCTTCAAATCAAGGGGTGGGGATTTTGATATTGTTGATTTTGAATATGATGAGGAGGCATGCAGTTTCGACCTGGATCTTTAATAAAGCGTTTCATCAAAAACTTGTCATTGCGAGCGTTAGCGAAGCAATCCGATGCGAAGCATCGTCACGAGCGAATCGAGAGATCCCCTGATTAATGCATCGAGATCCTTCGGCAGGCTCAGGATGGCTTGTTCTTACAAGTCAGATTGCTTTGTCGCTTCGCTCCTCGCAATGACTTTGTCAAGGTTTTCATAATCTATAGAAATTCCAGGATATATTATGTTTGAAAGCAAATTTCAGAAAAGAGAGATTTTCAAAAAACCCATCTGTCCATTTTGTGGAATGCTCATTGAGAGACCGCAGGAATTGAGCACCAGAATGCCGGGGGAAATGCCGGTAGGGTCGTGTTCGTGCGGTGCTGTTTATGCATGCGATGAAACCGGTCATAATCTGGGAGCGGCCATGATCGAGGCCCTTGTGTTCGGATGTGACCTGGACTCTGACCTGGCCTGGGGTCTTTTGCCTGAAGAAGATTATGTGGAAGAAATAGTCGAGAATTATGATTATGTGAGGCATCTTATTGTTCCCGGGGGATTCAATGAAGGCAGGCGAATATCCGGAGCCCTTTTCTTTATCAGATTGTATGAGGATGTTCAGGAGGTCACGTCAAAGGGGGTTCAAAAGAGGATCGAAAAAGCCAGTTCGCTTGCATCCAAACGCGAAATTAACCGTACAGGAAAAAGGCCACTAACCAAAAAAGAGATAGAGGAATACGTAAAAGAATTCAGGGTTGATAAGATATTGAGCGTCGCCGGGGAAGACAATAAGCTCATAAGAAATCTGCAACGTCTTCTTTATTCAGGTGACGATCTATTCCGCAAAAGGGCGGCAGAGATCCTGGGAAAGGCTTCCGCCGTGATTAGTGAGAGCGCTCCGGGGACCATTTCAAAACTCCTTCAGGGATTGTTTTACTCCATTACCGATACGGCCGCTTTTGCATGGGGGGCATTTGAGGCTATTGGAGAGATTATCAGATACAGGCCAGATATGTTTGCGGGATATATTCCTCAGTTATACCAATACCTGCCCGATGAAACACGACGCGCGCAGGTAATTGAGGTGATAGGAAGGATTTCACAACTAAAGCCGGATCTGTTCCGCAAGTCTACATTTCATTTTATACCCTTCCTCAGCGATCCTGATCCTTTGGTGCGTGGTTATACCGCATGGCTTCTTGGCAACCTGGGCGCGCATGAGATACGTGAAGATTTGGAAAGGCTGCGGCAAGAAAGGAGCGAGATCCATATCTATGAGAATGGAAAACTGGAGAATAAAACAGTGGGCAAGGTTGCATCAGAGGCACTGGGGAAATTAAGTGTCTGATATTTATAGAATAATTTCCTGTAAAAGTTAAATATGATAGTAAAATTTCTTTTCTCTGCTCCAAAAGGAGACATCCCTGCCGGCCCAGATGACCTTGTAAAACCCTTTAAAATTACACCTTCAGGAAATCATCCTTTTCTAACCTTGGGTGACTATTTCAAGTCTATCAAGAGTTTCATCTTGAAGGATAATGGAATTGCCCTGAGTCATGTCGTGGGTAAGAGGTTGGGTGAGGACCTTGATATCACCAGGATTAACAGGATGCTAATAAGGAGTGAAAAGCATGGAGCCCTTTATCATCTTGCCAGTGTTGAGATCTTTACTGATAATCAGTCATGCAAATTGGCAGTGAGTACTGCTGCCTCTGAAAAAGGCAGATCATGGTTGGCCCATGAATATGACATGCTAAATTTTTTAGACAGAACCTTTAACCTTCCCTATCTGCCAAAGCCATATTTCAAAGGAGATGTAAAACGCCGGGCAGGGATATACAAAGAAACACTGTCCATGTTCGTTGCCCAATGGTTTGAAGGATACCACGAGTGGCATTTTTCTTTAGATGAGAGCGAGCAAAAGCACAAGGTCTGCATTTGGGACCAGGAATGCGGACATCGTTTTGCATCAAAAGCGGAAACCTTTGAAATATTCAGACAGGCATCGAAAATTCTTACCCTCTTTTATGACACGGAAAACTTCAGCGAGGTCTTTCCATGGCATCATGCAGCCGGAGACTTTGTCGTTAGAAGCAGAAATGGCGTCATAGATGTAAAACTCACGACTGCAAGGAATTATAAGTCGTGCATGGTATTTGAATCGCCAAGCGACATCAACCCAATGGTCGCCATTATTTGGTTTTTCTTGAACATGACCATTAAGATGAGGCTGGACAAAGTGGATGGTGTAGGGGAGGTGGTATGGGCCGGACATTTCTGTGTTGAGGCAGCGACCATGGGGTTTTTTGAAGCGCTCCGCATTATAGAGGATAAAGGCCGGTACCACCTCGGAAAGGTTATAGATCTGCTTCTGTTATTGAAAGCATTCAGCCGGGAAGAGCTTGGCAGGCTTTTTTTTTCAGTCCTCGATTTTTACGGTCAGGAGGACCCAGTTGATTTTTCAGTGATAAAGACCAACCTCGAAAGTCATATCAACCAGCTTTACCGGGTCCTTCAAGGTTTTCGTTTATGAGGATCTCGAAAGGCGTGCTTATGGTCTTTGAAACTGAAACCAATAACGAAGCCTTCTCAAGATCGATTATTCCTGATTGTTTTAAAAGTTCTTTAGACAGCGCATAGAGATCTCGATATACTGCATCAAGATCAAAGGCGGGATACGTAACACCTTTTTTGAACCCCGATATCCCGCAGACCCTGGCCTTTCCCTGTATCTTTGTGGGGATTCCGTAGACACGGCACGTGATGGGTCGAAAGGGATGAAGGATACAGTCCAGATTATCATCCAGAAGGGGGCACCGGATTCTTTCTCTTGCCATGGCATAGGCCTGCATATTCGGATCGTCTCTATGGGATTTGAGCATTTTTTCAAGTCGCTTTAGAGCCTTGTCCGCTTCATTGCATCTCAAAAACGCCGTCTTTATCTTCTCTTTACCCAGTTGGTCAAAATTCTGCTTAAGATACGCCGCCTCAATGAAAAACAGGCCGAACACGGCATGGCAGCAATCAGAGCAGTGGCGTTCGCACCTGATACATTCGCCGTATTTTTGCTGCATTTCTTGGAATGCCTGATCCGCTTTATCGACCAGGAGTTCATAGCTACGAAACAATTGGGTAAGATTCATGCTTTGCGATAGGCCTCAAGTTTCTTCAAGAAATCAGGGTGGGCATCAAATCCGAGAGAAACGGCCTTGTCCAGATGTTCAATCGCTTTTTGAAAATTTTCCTGAGTGTAATATGCAAAGGCGAGATTGTTTTGGCCCAATGCAAAATCGGGCGCCATTTTGACCAGCTTTTCTCCTACCTCAATGGCTTTTTCAACATACTCTTTTTGGAGATAGGCGTTTATTAGATTGCTCCAGGCCTGAACAATTTCAGGATTCAGATCGGTTGCCTTTTTTAAGGCATCAATGGCCTCTTCGGTCCTCGATGTCTGCAGATAAGCAAAACCGAGGTTTGCATAACCACGGGCATACCTTGGTTCTATTCCTATGGCATTAAGGTTGGCCTGAATTACCATGTCCAGGTCACCTTTTTTGAAATATATGTAACCCAGATTGACATAACCCTCGAACATCCTGCCGCTGTTCTCAATCGCATCGTTGAAGGCATCAATGGCCTCATCCAGCTTTCCCTGTTGCATAAGGGCGACACCAAGATTATAGCTCGAATTGGCGCATTCCGGGTTCTCTGCAAGCATCTTTTTTTGTTCTGCAATAAATTCTTCAGCACCTTGCGGTGTTTTCATAACATCCCTCAAAATGAAAAGAGGTCGCAATCCTACATGGAAAGCGACCTCTAATGCTAGTTAATAGTTTATTGTCACATAACGGTACTAATGCACACATGTGCGGCAAGCAGACGCAAGGGTTCTAATGATCTTCTGTCTGCCCTCTGCCCTTGAGGCCATACATCGTGGTGCTTCCGGTAGAAAAATAGATAAGTTGTTCTTCATTGATCAGGGCAGTCGCGGCCTTTTTTATCATCCTGGTCTTGACATCGGGCAAAACCTTATGGACCGCCTTTTCCATATCATTGAAGTAGAACTTGGTTTTTTTATTCCCTTCTGCAAAATCCAAAATGGCCTTTTTGATATCTTCCATTTTTGCTCTCCTTTACGAGATCTTGGGCAACTGACTATTCAATACCGCCCGCTGCCCTGGAGACCTCCCAGGCCGCCTCAGTATACTTGAATTGTGTTGAAGTTCTGTAAGTATCATAAGCCAGTCGATAATCATCTATGAGATGGTCAGTGAAGGGTAGATCGCACTTCTCAAAGAATTTTTCCCATCCGATCCTTTCCGCCCAGTCACCGATCCTCTCGTATTTGTTGGCACCGGCTGCATAGGCCTCAACGATCTTCCTGACGTCTTTAACCACTTCAGGAAACCTTGGGAAATTATTGGGTAGCCATGGTACGACCACCTTGGAAAATTTCGGCCGGGAAATACGGTTTGATATTTTTCCGCCTGCCAGAATCGTCACACCGTCGCCCTCTTTATCCGAGAGAGGCACGGCCATGCACATGGTATAGCAGTTACCGCAAAACATGCAGCGCTCGTCTTTGATCTTGATTGTCTTTTTGCCATCCTCCGTTTTGGCAGGAGATATGGCGCCTGTAGGGCATGCAGCAATGACAAGCGGAATCTCGCACAGGGCATCCATCACTTCATGATCGATGACCGGTGGTTTCCTGTGATAACCCAAAAGGGCGATGTCAGAGCAGTGCACAGCCCCGCACATATTCAGACAACAGGCCATTGAGACCCTGACCTGGGCAGGTAGTGTCATGCCCTGAAAATAATCGAAAAGATCATCCAGTATTGCCTTTACCATGGACGAGGCATCGGTGGCCGGTGTATGACAATGAAGAAATCCTTGGGTGTGGACAATGTTGGTAACCCCAGCACCGGTACCGCCAATAGGAAACTTATAACTGCCGGAGATGTGTTTCCTGTTCATCAGGTCCTTTTTAAGCGCCTCCATCTTATCCTGGCTGTCTGTCATGAATTCAATATTGTTTCGCGTTGTGAATCGCACATAACCATCACAGTGCTTATCTGCAATATCACAGATCTCCCGGACGTTCTCAACTGTCATGAAACGGCAGCCACCGCATCGAACTGTAAAAACCTTGTCTCCGGTCTCCGATATGTGAACCAGAATGCCGGGCTCCAGGATTTCATGATATTTCCACTTCCCGTAATTGTTCTGAATAACCGGAGGAAAAAATGCCCAGAAATGCCTGGGACCAAGATCCGTAAGCCTGTTTTCCATAGGTTTGTCCGGGTTATATCCACCAAATCGTTCTAAAGATAATGCCATAATATTTACCTCCTCTGCTGTACCTATCTCATGTGTTTGGCTCGGTAGTCTTCAATTTTTCTCTTAAATCCGCCTGGCACTTCTTCCTCTTTCCAGAAGATGTAAGGATTGCTCCTCGGTTCTGTCACCATCTGCGGCATAGGCGGCAGGTCTAGCACCTCCAGGAATTTTGGCAGTCCCCAGCGCTGGATCAGCTCGCCCAGTCTCTCGCGGTTCTTGCCCTCTTCCATCCACCAATCCCAGACTTTCTCCACGAGATCCTTTATATTCTCATAAGGGGGCTCGCATTTCATAAAAGGAACGGTCAGAACGGCCATTTGAGCACCTTCGAGGATTGGGGCCTTTGCGCCGAAAAGTATGGTGACCCCGGTATCAGTACCTGGTCTTAGTGCCTGGGGCATGACGTTAATGCAGTGCATGCAGCGCGAACATTCCTTATCGTCGATCATTAGTTTGCCGTCTTCCATCCACATGCACTTTGTTGGACAGAGGTCAATCACTTCCTTCTGGATATCAAATTTACCCCAGTCTTTGCCTGCATGGGCACCGCCATTAGGTGCAATATCTCCAGCAATATATGCCTGGACAGCATCCTGATCGATCCGGATATCGTCCTTCCAGGTTCCGATAAAGGACATGTCTGATCGGGCAATTGAGGCCACGCATCCGTTCGGGCATCCGTCAAACTTAAATTTGAATTTGTATGGAAAGGCCGGGCGGTGCAATTCATCCTGGTAATAATGTGTCAACTCATAGCACATGTCCTGCGTATCAATGCAGGACCACTCACAGCGAGCCTTGCCCAGACAGCAGGAGGGGGAACGCAGGTTCGAGCCGGAGCCGCCCAGATCCTGTTGCATTTCATGTGTCATCTGATAAAAGACGGGTTCTAATTGCTCGGTAGTTGTCCCCAGAAGTATGATGTCACCGGTAGATCCGTGCATGTTCATCATACCGCTGCCTCGATATTCCCAGAGATCACAAATGGTCCTCAAATAATCTGAGGTATAAAATTTACTCATTGGCTGGTTGACGCGCAGGGTGTGAAAATGGGCAACAGCAGGGAATCGTTCCTGCAGGTCGGAATACCGGCCTATAACACCTCCGCCATATCCGAATACGCCGACAATACCCCCGTGTTTCCAGTGGGTTTCACCGTCATCAAATGAAATCTGAAGCTGTCCCAGTGTATCTTCGACCGTTTCAGCCGGAAGTAACATCCTGTCTTTGGCGAGTTTCCCTCTGTGAACGGCCTCTCGCTTTGCATCTGCTACAAAACTTGGCCATGGACCATTTTCCAGTTCATCCAGATCAGGAATATCATGTTTGCACTTAAAGTTTTTGAGGTCGTCATCCGTGTAGTTATTCAACTCTTCATCGGAATAGATTCGCATCTCTTCGTATTTTATTTCTTCTTGTGGTTCATTTGGTTCAAAAGCCATTATCAATGCCTCCTTCTGTTTAACTAATTTATAATTTTTTTAAGGAGTAAATCCAAATAAAAAATTTTATGGTTGCCTTCACCTCCTCTCTTAAAAGATAGTTAATCTATTTGAGATTATATTTTGTTTTTCCCTTCACCTTTGGCTGATATGGCTCAGGGTAAATCATTTTGGATAACTATTTGTGAATATTTGAATTAGTTTTCTTTTCAAATAGTTAACTTTTGATTTATAATCAAAACCGTTGAGCACTGTCAATGAAAAAACGCAAAAAAGTAGTCTGCTTTTTTCATTGACAATTTTTCAAGGCCATGTTCCTAATCGTCAAAAAAATTCTAGGGGTGCGACTGGCTTATACAGGCTTTGCTCATCAAATAAAATGCCTTTATTACGACGCCGAATCATAATTACAGCATTAAGGGGGGGGGCTGGAAAGACCATTCTTTCACTCGGTCTTGTTTCCGCTTTGCGGGATAAGGGCTACCGAATCGCACCTTTTAAGAAAGGGCCTGATTTTATTGATGCTGGGTGGTTGAGTTTTGCCGCGGACAGGTCATGTCATAATCTGGATCCTTTTCTTATGACCGAGAAACAGATCCTTGAATCCTTTTGCTCAAATTCAGATCAGGCAGATATTTCCATTATAGAAGGAAACCGAGGCCTTTATGACGGTTTTGACCTGGATGGCCGATCCAGCACGGCGGAATTGGCCAAGCTGCTTAAGACGCCGGTAATTGTTATTGCTGATGTGACCATGGCCACACGTACTATCGCGGCAGTAGTAAAAGGGTGCCAGGAGTTTGACCCTGGTTTGGATATTGGAGGGGTTATTCTGAACAGAGTGGGGGGTTCGAGGCAGGAGAATTTGATAAGAAACGCTATTGAAAAATACTGCGGAATCCCCGTGGTTGGAGCCGTTCCAAAGCTTGAAGATGGGATTTTTCCTGAAAGACATATGGGGCTTGTTCCACATCAGGAAAGAGAGCATGCTGAAAAGGCTATCTTATGGGCCAAGAAAGCAGTCGAAGAAAACCTTCAATTGGATGAGATCTGGAGAATAGCCGGCAACGTTGAAGGTTTCGAGAAGGCGCCTCAAGAGCGGGATCAAAAATCAAAGGTTGTTATAGGTAATGAGTCTCCCCGGATCGGTTTTGTCAGGGACAGGGCATTTTGGTTTTACTATCCGGAAAATTTGAGGCAGCTGGAACGATTGGGTGCTGTTCTAATTGAAATCAATGCTATTTCAAGCAATGAATTGCCGGATTTGGATGCATTATATATAGGGGGCGGTTTTCCAGAGACCCAGGCCCAGGCCCTGTCGGATAACCGGGCCTTCAGAGACGCCCTAAAAAAGGAAGTCGAAAGTGATCTGCCCGTGTACGCGGAGTGTGGCGGATTCATGTATCTCGGGGAAAGTTTAGTACTGGAGGGCAAAAGCTATCCTATGGTTGGTGTACTTCCTGTAAAATTCATTCTTCGGAAGAGACCGCAAGGCCATGGGTACACAATTCTGGAAGTGAAAGGACCCAATCCCTATTACTCGCAGGGTGAAACCTTAAAAGGCCATGAATTTCATTATTCAAAGGCGGTGCTGACAAGTGAGGAAAATGTAACCTTTGCGTTTAAGGTGAACAGGGGCTGCGGCGTAGATGGGGAGAGAGATGGGATTTGCAGAAATAACCTTCTGGCTACGTATACACACGTGCATGCAGCGGGAAATCCTTTGTGGGCGCTGGGTTTTATAAGGAAAGCCATTGATTATAGGAAAAAAAGATAGAATTTTTCGGGAAGTTTAAAAAGAACAATTGACAACAAGAAAAAACTGCATTAAGTTTTAGCATTTAATTTTGTTCCCGGTTGTCAAATATGTCCAGAAATGGGTAGGTATATTTTATTAAGAAAAGGAGGTTTAAGATTATGCCAACAGTAGAATTCGAGGGGCACACCTTCAATGTTGATGAAGACGGTTTCATTGACGATTTCAACAATTGGAATGAGTCCTGGGTTAGGCACGTAAAAACGGTTGAAGGGATTGAAGAACTGACTGATGAGCATTGGCAGGTCATCAAAGTGCTCCAGGATTATTACAAGAAGAACGGTATCGCCCCGATGGTCCGGATTCTCTCCAAGGTTACCGGTTTTAAGTTGAAATACATTTACGAATTGTTTCCATCTGGACCTGGTAAAGGCGCTTGTAAGATGGCAGGCCTGCCGAAACCTACAGGTTGCGTCTAATACTGTGTATTAAACAGCAAGTCCCTTTAGGGAGGCATCTACGGCGCAAGAGGTGCAGTAAAGGACCTTTTGCGCCTTTTCTTTTTTAAGCCGTTCATTGAAGCTGGTTCAGCTTTTAGGCCTCCCACGGCAAAAGGTTATTCACCCGGAGCAGCCCTACACGAGCTTCATATACAATTCTGGCCTTCTGTACGGAAGGAAGTATTTCATCCTGTGTTGTCTGATGTCCTGAAGCATATCAGCTTTGAGTTCTGCAAAAAGGATTTTTTCCCTCTCACCTCTATACCTGGCCAAGATTCTACCGTCCGGGCCTAAGACAAGTGCAACTCCGGGAAATGAAAAACCATCGCCGGTGGTTCTTCCTGCCTGATTGCATGTCACCAAGAAAACGCCGTTATCAAACGCCCGGGCCGTAAGATGCCTCAGCCAGCTTTCCAGTTTTTCCATAGGGTTTCCCCTTGGAGAAGCATGGGGCATAAACAGGATATCGGCACCCATTAGGGCTAAAAGGGTGCTGATTTCAGGGAAGTGGGCCTCATAGCAGAGCTGCACGCCAAAGGTGGTATCTCCATAAGAGAAGGTCTCAATCTTTTGACCTGCCTGGTAGACATCTTGTTCTGCCGGTGAGAGGTGGGTTTTGCGGTAAAGCCCAATTAAACCTTTAGGTCCTATAACTGCCTGGCTGATAAATGGTTTTTCCCCGGCAGAGACCTCAATAAGACCAGCAATGAGGACGACGCCCGC
This sequence comes from uncultured Desulfobacteraceae bacterium, assembly GCA_964513115.1. GTDB lineage: Bacteria > Desulfobacterota > DSM-4660 > Desulfatiglandales > Desulfatiglandaceae > JAFDHL01. The sequence continues at coordinate 11,475 of CAZENC010000064.1, forward strand.
TTTCCGGGCAATATGTATCAAGTGATCCTTGATCTTGGCCGGCCCCACGGTTTTGTAAACTTTTTCGGGATGTTTCAGGACATAACCGGTTACACAGAGTTCTGGGAAACAGACCATGTCAGCACCTTTATGAGCGGCCTCAAAGACAAATGCTTGAATCCGTTCAAGGTTTTTTTCTATCCGGCCATGAGGAGCATTCATACAAACTGCCGCCACCTTCAGGTTTTTCATGGGTCCTCCTCAATCATAGTTCAATATAGCTTACCACCAGGTCTCCCACCTCGTTTGTGCCGAAGCCCATCTTCCCGGCATCCATGGTTCTAAGATCGTATTTTAAAACCCTTTTTATGGATTCAAGGAGGGTTTCTGCAGCCTCGTTTTCCCCAAGA
>CAZENC010000065.1:0-11850 GCA_964513115.1 uncultured Desulfobacteraceae bacterium
CAAGCAGGTGAGGGTGCTTTTTTATTATTTCCCTGTATTTCTCAAAGGACATGGATTGATTTATTTCATATCCCTTTAAACGATTGCTCCTGTCACACATCGAGCAGTCGAGGTTACATTTTGTTGTTAATTCTATTTGTAGAAAAGGCGGGCTGAAACTTAGGGGTCTCAAGGTTCCGGCCGCTTTTTTTCTCACAATTTTAAGGGCCAAATTCATTTTATTATTGGCCTTGTTTTTGGAGTATATTCTGTAAAACTTATTGAAATAACCAATTTTTTGCAGGTTTTGCCTGAAAAAAGGCCTTATTTTCATTGCGGCAAAGCCTGACGCCACTGCCATCTGGGATGCCGTTCCCAGAATTGCCAGCAAGAACGCCCGTTTTTTTTGTTTCTTCGAAAACGGATAAAGAATTAAATTCACGTAATAAGCTACTGGTTCCAGCCTGATGGGCCTTTTTCTCCGCCGGGCGCTTAACTGGTGGAAAAGAAAGGCGCCACGACCATAGTTGAAGTGCTGCTGACAGAAACTGTTAAATGACAGCGGGTGGTTGTGATAGACAAGAACCTCGGGTGCGTAAGTTATGCGGCAGCCTTTCCGCAAAAGGCGGTCCGTGAATTCCCGGTCCTCACCGGCAGCCGTAAGGAAGTTCTCGTCAAAACCACCTATGGCGTGGAAGCAATACGCCGGTAGGGCAAGGTTGCTGGAGGTCAAAAAACGCGCGTGATCCGTATCAGCGTTGTGGTAGCGGCAAAGATAATCCAAAATCATCTGGCCGGCAACCGAATAAAGGTTGTTGGAAAGGATATTAGACGTCCTTCCGCCTATGACCTGATCCGGCATAAGTAAAAAGTAAGATGCCATTATTTGAAGCCAATCAGATGACGGGCAACAGTCGTCGTCCGTAAAGGCGAGGAACTCCCCATTCGCTTTTTCGGCACCTCTATTGCGTGCCGCTGCCGGACCGGCGTGCGACTGACTGATCATGATGACGTCTACCCGGTCACGGAATTGGTCGGTAATATCCGTTGATGTCTTGCCGCCGTCATCAACAACGATAATCTCAAAACGGGTTCGAGGATAATCAAGTTGTGAACAGGCCTCAAGGCACGAAGCAAGTCTCCCCGGGCGATTGTATGTAGGAATTATAATGGAGAAAAAAGGCTTTTTGTTTTCCATAAAACTAGTCTGTGTTTTGCTTTATTTCGGAGCGCCATTTAAAAATCGATCGAGCCGTAGCAATTTCGCCTGCAGTAAATTCACCGAGAAGCAGAAAAGTAAGTAGAATGATAGACGTAATTGCGGTGAGCTTCAAGACAATCATGAGGCCTGTTACGGGCCATAATATTGCAAGGACGAAGGCAATCCCCGAACAAAGCATGCTTTTCAAGAGTGACTTTACGGGAGGCAAAACTCCCCATGTTCGGTAAACGATGTAGAGAAATACAAATGCGCCAACCCATGCGACAAAGGTGGTCACCATTGCGGCGCCAATTCCGCCAATCCATGGTATCAATATTAAATGGCCGATTATGGCTATGGGAACCATGGGACCGGTCATGGCGAAGGTCCAGCCGACTTTACCTAGAACAATCAAAATGGCCTTTGCGATATGAATTGTCAATAATCCCAGAGTAGCAAAAATCAAAAAGCCTAAAATAGGTGCGGCAGGGACAAAATCCTCTCCGAAAACAAAACAGACGATTTCAGATGCCGAACCGGCAGTCATGGCAGCAAACGGCAATAGCCAGAGGGCTGAGCGCAGGGCGGTCCGTCCTATGTGTTTTGCAGTGGCCTCCTCTTGGTTCCCGCGAAGATGGCTCAAGGTTGAGAGCAGGGGAGGAGATAATGACTTAGCATATATGTTCGGTGGTATGGAGAGGCTCTGTGCTGCACTGAAAAAGCCTACACTGGCTCCCGGTGCTCCCAGTATCTTGAGAACGACCAGTTCCATTCTGAATATGTGTTGACTCAGTGAGGACATGAAGAGTGGTACAGAGAAGCTGAGCAAACGACGCAGAGGGAATGTGGGTCCTGAGAAAAGCGATAGTCGGATGAATAATCTGCTGATAACTAACTCAATGACTGATGCGCCAATACATCCCAAAATCGCACCTTTGACGGAAAAGCCAATTTCCACAAACAGAATGATCAACACCAGTCTTGCAATACCATAGGCTCCACTTATCCGCGCCCGCTCTTTAAAAAAACCTCTCCCCATCAGTATATTCAGATTTGTACAGGCCAGGGCGAAGACGGGAATATCTATGGCAAAAAGCCTCAAGTAATCAGCCATCGCCGGTTCTTTGAAGATGTCTGAAAGAGCTGACGATAGAAGCCATATGAATGCTGCAGCAACGCCCCCTACAACGAGATGCATTCGCAGAACAGTAGTTCCAACAGGTCGCCAGTCAGAAGTTTCACTAATAAACTTTATTGTTGTACCCGTGAATAAGCTCGTAGTAGTCCATTCTATCCAGTTTATCAGCCCTGCTGTCAGGGCGAAGAGGCCGAAGTTTGCAGGACCAAGCCTGCGGGCAAGAAAAACTGAGGTTATGAACCCGGTACTCAGAATCAGTATCTCGACAAAAAAAATGCTAATGGTGCACATGAGCATATGGCGGCCTGCTTGTTCGGGAGATCTGTTCATCTTAACATGCCACCTTTTTTGCTTTTTTCAACAGTGGCCTGAGAGGTGCTGAACCTTTATGGTATGTTCCCCGATTGCCCTGAGCATTATCTAATCTTCTGCATAACCCCACAGCAGCTTCCTTTTTATGTCAAACCGGACGGTCTGAGATGAACGGCATTGAGACTAAGGAAAGTGAAGCCATCCTTTATATTGGCACCCGGTATATTCTGTCAGTTGCCTTATGTCATCTTTGAGAAATTCAACCAAATTCCGTTGTAGCGTTTGATTCAATACAGGGCGTCTGATTTTATATGAAAGTGGTAAGAAAAACATTTTTTCAACAGGTCCTCGTAATGCGAAAGGAAGCAATCCCATGAATTTCATCACGGGTGTGCCGGACAGATAAACCCCAAACCGGTTTTTTCGTCTTTTGAATTTGGATTTGTGCCATTTGAGCAAAAACTTGCGGCTGTAAAATGTGTCATCCACATCGAGGAAGTCGAAGATCCCTCCTAAGGTCTTCCGAGGATGGGAATACAAGTCTTCCAAAGTTACGATTTTGATGCTGGATTTATCAAAATACTCCAGGTATTGCTCCAACTGCATGAAGTATTTGCTGCGAAAGACATAGGGATTGTCATCCAAATGTGCCAGGACATCCTCAATTGTCCTGTTCTCCTTTCCGTCCACATATCTGTGGACATACTCGGACACTATTCGATCAATAGGGTTGCGAAGTATATAGATCAATCTGGTCTGCGGCACAAGTGTGTATATTCTTTCAGGGACACCTGCAAAAAAGGGATAGTGAGTGTAATCTGGAGAGGATTCGCCAAAGATTAATGCTTTGCCCGTAAAATTGGACTTGTACCATTCGACTCCTTTGTCCCAGTTATATTCCTGGACAAAGAAATTCAATTCCTTTTGTCTTGACATGAATATTTCCGGATGGAGCCCAAGGTAATAATGCAGACTTGTCGTGGCACACTTCTGACCTCCGATAATGATGAGGTTGGGAAGGGCCCCTTTTCGTGAAGTTTTGTCAGTGTTTGATACCATTTATCCTTCGCCATTTTGGTGTATCAATGAATGCCTCGGCTACCGTATAGGCTATATTTTTCATTGTGATTTTGCAATACAGAAGGCCCTAGACGATCAATGGAGTCTATCATAACCGCAATGAGTCCTCGGGGTTTTCCAAAACATCTTGCCATTTGTATCTCTCAATTGTATTTAAAGCTTTAGAACTAAAGTATTTTTTTAACCTATTATTGGTTTTTTCAATGCAAAGCAACAGGTATATGCATGGCGACATTTAGGGAAAAAATGCTGCTTTTAAAGGGTTTGCTCAAAGGAGATACCTCCTACACAGGCCCTTTCTATGTTGCCGTGGAAATAACACGAAGATGTAATCTGAATTGTTTATGTTGCAGATGTCATTCCCCTGATTTGAACAGACCCTCCATAGGCGATCAATCGGTAAAAGATATGTCCGTTAAGGTATTCGATGACCTGTGTCATGAACTCGAAAAAATGGGCACGACCCATTTGATTTTCACTGGGGAAGGAGAACCTTTTCTTCATCCACATTTATTCGACTTTATTGCAGTTGCAAAAAGGGCAGGCCTTAGTGTGATTCTGTTTACCAACGGAACCTTCCTGGATGAAACGAGGATACAAGCAATTTTAGATTCGGATCTCGATGTTTTGAAGATAAGTCTTTGGGCGTGCTCTTATGAAGGATACAAACTAAACTATCCTGGAGGAGACCCCGAAAATTTTAAGAAGATTATAGAGGGATTAAAATTGCTATCACGGATGAGATTTAGGAAAAAATCCAATCTTCCGACTATCAACCTGCATCAACCTATCAACCGCCTCAACTATAATGAGCTCGACACAATGCTTGCTCTGACCAGAAAAACCGGATGTGATTGTCTGACTTTCTCTCCCATTCAAACCTGGAGAGGCCAGTTGCAAGAGCTTGCCCTTGATAAAGAGGAGGAGACGGCTTTACGCAGCTCTCTGGTTCAAGTTGGAAAACAGTTGGATTCTTTTTCCATTGATCATAATGTCGACAATGTTCTCCTGCGATACGGTATCGGAGAGGCTGTATGGGAAAAACTCCCATGTTATATAGGATGGATCTGGTCCAGGGTGAAACCGGATGGAACGGTTGTTCCCTGCAATACGTGCGATTTGGTAATGGGTGATCTCAAGGAGAAGAGGTTCCGTGATATCTGGAACGATTCGGCCTACCGTGCATTTCGTAGAAAGGCAATGACACGGGAAGGACTTGAATCTATGAGTGAATATTGTGATTGCGGTTTTTGTTGCAATGTCTGGGATAGTGCAAGGGTCCATAAATTTTTCAGGTGGTTTTCACCTTTTCGCCTGAATAAGACAGGCCGGAAGTAAATTTTATGCTTAAAGACTTTGTTTTAAAGGCGTCAAAGGCTCTGAGGGCCTTGGTGATGCACAAGTTAGAGATTGAATGTGATCGCATTCCTCACGAATTCCATGATGTACCAATCAAAAAAATTCTCAACTGGATCAAGGTCGAGACGTCTATACTGAGAAAGCCGGAAAGACCGTGGGGTTGGCCTACCCACCTGATGATCGAGCCTACCAATCACTGCAATCTGCGGTGTGCTCTCTGTCCTTTAACCAGTGGTATGAGCCGTCCTAAAGGACATATGGACCTGAGTCTATTCAAAAGAATTATCGATGAAACAGGTGATTATGTTTTTTTTGTCCTTCTGTGGAACTGGGGCGAACCCTTTCTCAATCCATCTGTCTTTGAGATGATTTCGTATGCAAAAAACAAGGGAATAAGGGTTGTGTCCAGCACCAATGGGCACTTTTTGGCAAAAGCTGAGAATGCTGATAAGGTCATCCGTTCAGGCCTTGACACACTGATTGTCGCCATTGACGGGATCACACAGGAGACTTACGAACTCTATCGGCGAGGCGGGGTTCTAAAAGCAGTGCTCGGGGGCATAAGAACCATTGAAGCGAGAAAACGCGATTTAAAATCCAGGACGCCCTTAGTCAACCTGCGATTCATTGTTATGAAACAAAATGAGCACGAAATTCCCGAGTTAAAAGAACTGGCAAGATCTCTCGGAGTTGATGTGCTGACCCTGAAAACTTTTAATGATTACCTGAACGTCAATCACCGTAAGGGAAGGCTTATAAAGGAGGAAAAGAAAAGTGAATTTCTTCCGGATGCCAGTCACTATAGAAGGTTCGAGACCGGGCGAAACGGAAAGACACTCCTGCGTTTGAATCATAACCCCTGTAAAAATCTATGGAACAACCCTGTTATCGACTGGGATGGAACGGTTTGTCCTTGTACTTACGATTTTGATGAAGAATACAAACTCGGCGATCTCAAACGGGCAAGTTTCAAAGATATCTGGTTTGGCGAGCGATATGGGCGCATTCGCCGTCAATTCAGATCAAATTGGAAGAGCATAGGGCTCTGCGGGAGTTGCAGCTATGCCTTCAAAGGCGGTAGTTCCATCGAGGACATCATCCCGGAAGCTGTCTTTTTCAACCTGAAGGATCAGCGCTAAATTAATTGTCAATGTCATAAAAGTTTGTGTGGGCCAGTCCATGTCTGAAAGAGTCCGGATATCTGTTATTATAGCCTCCTACAATTCCAAAAGGACCATTGCGGAATGTCTAAGGTCACTTGAGGGTCCGTCCCGTAAAAGAGGTGTCGAAATTATTGTCGTTGATAGTTCGACAGACGGAACGGCTGAATTAGTGCGTGAGTTCTTTCCCAAAGTCAAATTAATAAGATTTCGTGAGAGAAAATATTGTGGGGATGCCCGTAATGCCGGCATCGGAATGGCAAAAGGTGATATTATTGCCTTCATTGATGCGGATTGCATCGCTGATATGAACTGGGTGAACGAAATCATGAAGGCGCACAGGTCTCCCCACTTAGCCATCGGAGGGGCTGTTTCGAACGGCACGCCTGAGAGCCTCATAGCCTGGGCAGCCTTTTTCTGTGAATTCAGTCAGTGGATGCCGACCACTCGCAGAAAATATATGAAGGATATTGCCGGAGCAAACATCTCTTACAAGAGGGAGGTTTTTGAAAAATTGGGCCTATTTATAGAGGCAACATACTGCTCTGATACGGATTTTCACTGGCGGCTTGAAAAAAGCGGCCACCGCTTGCTTTTTGTGCCTTCCATACTTGTCTATCACCGTTATTTAGAAAATTGGAAAAGATATCTTGATCATGAATATGAACATGGTCAGTCCTTTGCCCGGGTGCGTGTCATGGGGCACCATTTCTCCAGGTGTAAGAGATTTTTTTTTGCTTTCTGTTTTCCTTTGATCGCCCTGAAGTTGTTTTTAAAAATGGTGATGATTAATCTCAGACATCGAATCTTTCTGGGCTATTTCATGAAGGCACTACCGCTGTCGGCAGCCGGAGTTTTTTTCTGGTCAGTGGGAGAGTGCGTGGGGTACCTGAGAGGTCAAAGAAACGGCTGAGATTAATAACCCCGGTTCAACCTTTTGAGTTTTTTCCTTCTTATTGAATCACCAAGGACCCGGATGTAACCGGAATACCATTGATCTTCTTTGCCGGAGGAATATTGTTTTAGTATTTTATTAAGGAAGACTATCAGCGGGTTGATGTAGGATCCATTTATCACCATTTTCCGTACGATTTCTTTTAAAACAGGGGCCTTGATGTCATAAAGGGCGCAAAGAACATCTGTGGCCTTTCTGAGCTCCACGGCCTTTTTGCTCGTCATCCATTCTACCCAGGTAAGTTCCAATTCGTCCGAAAACTTGTCCACGGTATTCCAGGCCAGTGTTGTTGAGGGTGGAGAGTATCCTCTCTTGGTAGCAGCCTCTGACATTTCAGTGCCCGGAAAAGGAATAAAGTATCCCGGCGTGAGGCTTATATTCGGATGAATTTTCAGGAGGTGGCACATCATGGCAACGGTCCTTTTAAAATCCTCTCTTGTCTCTCCCGGCATCCCAACGATAAATGCGGCCGTTACCTTTATTTGCGGATATTCACTCAGGATTTTTGTTGCTCTCAAGTGATCCCTTACACTGGATCCCTTTTTGACGATTTCTTCAAGGACCCTGTCCGAGCCGGATTCAAAGCCGAAAACGACCTCTTTACAATTTGTCGATGCAAGCTTGCCGGCAAAGTCTTCGTCAATATACTCAGCCCTCAACTTGATAAAATACGGCAGATTGATTCCTTCCAGTATTTTCCACGCCCAGTCCCGGTCAACAAAGAAATTGTCATCATTGAAGTAGACTGCCTCGATATTGTGCTGTTCTGCCAGTTGTGTAAACTTAGTAATGACGTAAACAGCACTGTGGGCACGGCGTTTTCGGTGATTAAAGACCTGATTGTAACAAAAAGTGCAGTTGTATGGGCACCCTCTGGAGGCAATGATACGCAAGGTCCTCTTGAATCCCATATCGGGTGTGAGGTAGTTCTCTATATTGATGAGACCCCAGTCAGTCTCGTATCTATCAAGATCTCTAATAAAAGGACGTCTTTTGTTGATAATAATGTTATTGCCGCTGTCTTTATATCCTATCCCCGCAATTCCTTCTAGATTTCCTCCTTGTTCAATTGCCTGTGCCAGTTCGACAATGGTTTCCTCTCCTTCACCTATACAAACAATATCAATATAATCCTCGCCCAGGCATTGTTCCGGCAGCAGGGAGGCATGGACATTGCCCCATACCACGGGAATATTGCTCGATTTTTTTATCATCCGTGACAAGGCAACGGCAGATCTGATGCCGACGCCTGTTAAAACGGAAAATCCGACAAGAAGAGGTTCTTCGTCCAAGATGAAACGTAAATATTTATTTGCATTCCTGATGATATTTTCATGCCTTTGTCCCATATGTTCAGATATATGGAATATCCGTACGCGATACCCCCTTTTTTTCAGGGCGTCGCCCAGGTACATTATTCCAAGCGGTGGCACATGCATGTCCGAAGGACGGTTGACCTTGACTAAAACAACCGACTTTCTTTCTGCGCCTGATGCACCTGTCACCATAAAGCTCCTTAAGTCATTCATATGATACGTTTTGGTGAGCGATGTGAGCGTCTGATAAGACTGCCAAGCAGACGATCGTCAAATTCTCTGGCAAATACACGCAAGTTCATCTTCCAGGCAGGGAGACCTTTGAGTGCCTCCTTTATGGCCGTTTGCAATTCCGGGTCCCTCCCTTCCTGCTCGAGTGCCTCAAGATTATCAAGGAATTTGTCTCTGGTTTCACGGTGCTTTACCCTGATCTTGCGTATTCGGTCCATATCAAAGGTGCCTTCAACGGTTTTACAACGATTCAGGGCCCCGGCAATGTGGAGATTGACCATGGTGTACTGGCATTTTTCACAAATCCCGCAGTTATAAAGATTGTTGTAGTTTCTGTTGCAAAACCTTAGATGATTGAGGGCGATATCTGATGTGCCCACGTACCAGCGAACTTTCTGCAGACGGGAGGCCTCGCACCCATCGTGGCGGAACTCAGTGGATTCCGTTGTCCAGAGCGGATCGATCAACGGATGACTTATCCAGCGCGGAAGCGTGGCATAGGTGGCGGTAGACGCGATGTACACCCTCTTTAAGAGGGGTGACAGGCAGAGCGTGACAGCAGCGTATCCGGCTCCGTCCTGAAGGAACCAGTCCGTATCGTGATAGGTCAATCGGCGCAGGTTCGTTTCCACGGGAATGAGCCTCAATCCGGTTTCCTTGGCCACCTCCTTAAGATGAAACAACACTTCCTCGTGAAGGTCCTTTTTTTCCAGGGGAATGTCGAAGTCACGGACGTAAATGAGGTGTGTGATCCGCCCGTCACCCTGCTCCATGTCCATATTTTTCAGAAGTGTGTAAAAGGAATCCACCCCTCCTGTGAAGAAACACCCCACTCCGGTCGGGTGGAATCTGTCCTGCAGTACCTTGCGCGGCTTAATGGGGATTATACTGAGTCGAGGATACCAGTTGTTCAGGATTTTCATTATCTGTCCGCAACCGGCCAACATTCTTTCTGAGATATCACCGTCGAGTACTAACGCCTTCCCATCCGCCATGGCTGATGGAAGGAGGGCGGCCAGGAAGGGTTCCGCCCTGGTGGAAAGGGTTTCCGCCAATTCGTGCGGAAACCTGAACCACAGCTTCATTTGTGATGAGGTGCCGGGAAAGTCCTTTATCAGTGCCGAAAGCTGAACCTGTTCTTCTTTGTCCGTACGTCTTATATTTCTAACCAGCATTTTCTGATCACCAACCTTAAAAGAAATAGTCGCCGAGTTTATTGACTGTCCGGAATTATGTAACACATTTATTTTGTAACAAACAATACATCAAATGATATCCGTCACTTTTGCGGCATTTCAACAGGGTTCTTTGTTTCGGCAGGTTTGTCTATAAGTCTCAGGACGAGTTCAAGATTTTCAAGGGCCTTCCTGTACCCCGGCTTAAGCCTTATCGCCTCTGAAAAATGGTCAATAGCCCCCCTAAAGTCTCTCTGCTGTGCCAGGGCGATACCAAGGGTATTGTGAAATTCCGCAATCCCAGGTTCTATCCTCACAGCCTCCTTTAAATGTCTGACCGCCTCCCGGAGCCTGCCTTGCCGTCTCAAGACGTTTCCCAGATTGCAATGTGCCTTTGCATAGTCGGGCCTGATTCGAAGGGCCTTTGAATAATGGTGGATAGCCTCTTTTGTCTTTTCCTGCATTTCCAGGGCAATACCAAGGTTATTGTGAAATTCCGCATCACCCGGTCTTATCCGCAGGGCCTCTGAAAGATGCGTGACAGCCTCTTTGAGGTTGCCCTGCTTTGCAAGAGCAACTCCAAGGTCCCCGTGATATTCAGCATTGAGAGGGCTGAGCCTTACCGCCTCGGAAAGGTGCCCTACGGCATCTTCAATCTTTGCCAATCTTTTCAGGGCCTTTCCCAGGTTATTGTGAACCTTTGCCAGGTCGGGTTTTATCCTCAGGGCCTCGTCATAATGGCGGACGGCCCCGTTTGTTTTTCCCTGCAATTCCAGGACAACTCCGAGGTTGCTGTGAAATTCCGCGCTTTCCGGTCTTATCCTCAGGGCCTCTGTATAATGGTGGACTGCCTCATCGGGCTTTTCCAGTTTCACAAAGGCATTTCCCAGGTTATTGTGCGCGTCCGCGTTGTCCGGCATTATGCGCAGGGTCTCTGAAAAATGCTCGATAGCATCTTTTGGATTTTCCTGATGGAGCAGAAGCCATCCCATGTTGTAATGGGCAAGCCAGTTATTTTTGGTTACACGGATCGCATGGGTGAAAAGGGAACGGCTGTTTTTCCAGTAACCCACCTGAATATATGATGCACTCATGAGTCCAAGGAACAGGATGCCTGCGGATATGCAGAGAACGATTCTTCGATAACGCCATCGTGCCAGAATATCGGGAACCCCCCATGCTATGATGATAAAAAGACCGATGAGCGGGATATAGGTATATCGATCGGCCATGTTCGTGGGTCCTATATTGAATACCCTTACCACCGGCAAAAGGGTTACAAGGTACCACAACCATCCGACAAGAAAATACGGCCTTTTGCGGGCCCAGAAAACAGCCAGAAAAGATATAAAAACCAATAGTAAGCCGGACCCTAAGGCCTGCCAGAGGGGTACGGCTTCTGGATAAGGGGAAGATAACGCCAGACTGCTCGGCCAGAACATCTTGCCCATGTAACCGATGTAGGAAGCAAATGCAAAGGAAACGCTGTCTTTCGTGGGTAACAAGTTCCATAGGTCCGGGGGCTTGGGCCTTCCGTATAGCAGTGCCGAAATTGCCACAATGGCGCATGTACCCAGAATTACGAATAAGACAAGCTTTTCGCCTACTAATCGCTGCACCGAAGCGTGCTGAAATAGGGGTTTCGATAGTCCGCTGGGTTTATCATCTGCTATTCCGTCCTGTTGTGGGCCTCCAAATCGCCTCAGAGGCCAGTAATCAATAAGAAATTGAATCACAGGGAGGGTGACCACGGTTGATTTTGCCATAAGGCCCATGACAAATAACAAAAGAACAACCACATACCTGCGGAATCCCGGACGTTCGGAATACAGGACGTATGTCCACATGGTGAGCATCCAGAAAAAGGCGCTCAGGACCTCCTTGCGGCCCGCTACCCAGGCAACCGGTTCCACATGCAGTGGGTGAAGTGCAAACAGGGCGGCA
>CAZENC010000066.1:0-11838 GCA_964513115.1 uncultured Desulfobacteraceae bacterium
CATTGTCTTCCCTTAACAGCAGGCGATACTCGGCCCTGGATGTAAACATGCGGTATGGCTCATTGGTACCTTTCGTGACCAGATCATCGATAAGTACGCCGGCATAAGCCTGAGACCTTTTGAGGATAAGGGGTTCCTCTCCCCTTATTTTCAAGACCGCATTGATTGCGGCCAACATACCCTGTGCAGCCGCTTCTTCATAACCGGAGGTCCCGTTTATCTGCCCCGCATGAAAAAGCCCTTCGATCAGCTTGGTTTCCTGGGTGGGCTTGAGCTGAACCGGATTCGCGTAATCATATTCAATAGCGTACCCCGGTCTCACTATCTCGGCCTGTTCCAGGCCCGGTACGGAACGTATCATCCTGATCTGAATATCGATGGGAAGACTCGTAGGCAGCCCGTTCGGATATACCTCAACAGTATCCAGACCTTCAGGCTCAAGAAACACCTGGTGACTCTCTTTCTCGGAAAAGCGAACCACCTTGTCTTCAATGCTCGGGCAATACCTGGCCCCCACCCCCTCTATAATCCCGCTGAAAAGGGGCGACCTGTCCAAACCCTGCCTTATAATATCATGGGTTTTTTCGTTGGTGTGCGTGATATGGCACGAGACCTGCGGCAGAGGGATTTTCTTGGTTGTAAACGAAAAGGGCTTCGGGTTTTCATCCCCGGGCTGTTCGGTCAAACCTGAATAGTCAATTGCCCGGCCGTTAAGCCGGGGCGTGGTCCCTGTTTTTAGCCTGCCCAACTCAAACCCGAGTTCCTTAAGCTGTTCCGAGAGCTTGACAGAAGGCGGATCCCCCATACGCCCGGCCGGGAAATGATCAAGACCGATATGGATTAGACCTCCCATAAAAGTACCGGTGGTCAACACAACGGTCTTGGACAAAAACCGTTCATGAATCTGATTTTCAACGCCGAAAATCCTGCCGTCTTTCACCAGCAAACGATCTACCATGCCCTGCCTGATGTCCAGGTTGGGCTGCAATTCCAATACCGACTTCATTCGCTTCCGGTAAAGATCCATGTCATTTTGGGACCTCGAGCCCTGAACGGCCAGACCCTTTCGGGTATTGAGTCGTCTGAACTGAATTCCGGTCTGATCCGCATTTTTGGCCATCTCCCCACCAAGGGCGTCAATCTCCTTGACAAGGTGCCCCTTGGCTAACCCTCCAATAGCGGGGTTACAACTCATGGCAGCTATGTGATCGAGATTGATGGTGAGAAGCAAGGTGGGATGGCCCATTCTCGCTGCAGCAAGGGCAGCCTCACAGCCCGCATGACCGGCGCCGACCACAATTACGTCATATTCTTTATCATATGTGGACATGAAGTTTCCGAACCTGAAACTAAAAAGGCTCTTGAACCATAATGGTCTCTTCCCTGCCAGGCCCCACGGATATTATGGAAATGGGGACACCGGTTATTTTCTCAATGCTGCTGAGATAGGCTCTCGCCTGTTCAGGCAACTGGTCCTTCTCTCTTGCCCCTGTAATGTCCTCTTTCCATCCGGGCCTTTCCTCATAAACAGGAGTACATCGAGCCTGTTCCTTCAGGCTCGCGGGTCTGGAATCAATCCGTTTATTGTCAAGTTCATAACCCACACAGATATTCAGTTTTTCCAGACCTGTAAGAACATCTAATTTGGTGATCGCAATGCTATTAAGTCCATTCAGACGAACCGAATCACGGACAATAACCAGATCCAGCCAACCGCAACGCCGCCTGCGACCGGTGGTAGCCCCGAATTCAACTCCCCTTTCCTGAATACAATCGCCTATTTCATCAGTCAGCTCGGTCACAAAAGGCCCGGCACCGACGCGGGTCGTATATGCCTTTACAATCCCCACCACATGATGTAACTGCCCGGGGCCGATTCCAGCACCCGCGCACGCCGCGCCGGATATTGGATTAGATGAAGTGACAAATGGATATGTCCCGTGATCAATATCCAGATGCGTCCCCTGGGCTCCCTCAAAAAGGATCTTTTTGTCAGCCCTAAGACCGTCTGCAAGTTCTATTGAAACATCTGTAATAAAAGGCGTGAGCGTTTCTCCCATCTCGAGGTATCTATCCAGAATTGGCTGAACTTCCAGGGGTTCTGCGTCCAGAAATTTGGTTAGATAAAAATTCTTTTCTTTCAGATTGGCCCTGATCTTTTCCTCCAGGGTGTCCGGCTCGGTGAGATCTACCGCCCTCACGCCTGTCCTTGCCACCTTGTCTTCATAGCAAGGGCCGATGCCACGTCCTGTTGTGCCTAATTTATCCCTGCCCTTGGCCGCTTCCCTGGCAAGGTCAATCGCCTTGTGATAAGGCATGATAATCTGGGCCTTGTCACTCAAAGACAGCCTGTTTGGATTCACCAATATACCGGCCTCTTCTAGATCCCTTATCTCCTCCAGGAGTGTCTCAGGGTCAACAACGAGACCATTTCCTATCAGGCATTTTTTATCATCATATAAGATACCGGAAGGAATGATATGGAAAATAAATTTCCTGCCTTCCACCACGAGCGTATGGCCTGCATTATTTCCACCCTGAAATCTTACAATCAGATCAGCCTTTGCTGTCAGCAGATCAACCACCTTTCCCTTTCCCTCGTCTCCCCACTGGGTTCCAACAACCACGGTATTGGACATGTTCCTACTCCGAATTAAAAGTTTAAAACACTCTCTTTTCAGCCATACAAACCAATAAGGTATAGATCCTTGTTATCCAAAACCTCTAATTATGTCAACCTTTCACTCGTCTATCAATACAGGTTGCCCTCTCCCAAATCCACTCTCAACTTTGAATATATTCCTTCACATCAGATATTTTTAAAGGATCCCTGATCACCAGCAAAGTATTTGTAATTTTCATAAGTAATGGCAAGAGGATTTCAAGCACCTTTTCGGCGATGCCAATTTCCTCAAGACTATCTATTCCTTGTTGATGCCAACACTTTTGAACGTTATCAATGTATTAGATGCACGGCGCCGCGGAGCGATCAAAGGCAACGCAGCCCTTCGGCTTTGCTCAGGGTCATGAGCCTGTCGAATGACAGATGATGCCTTACTGGTGGATCAGGGCACTTATTCCGGATTGACAAAGATAAGTCAGTTACCTAATATAATGACTGGCCGGTCAGTCATTGCCGACCAAACCTTTTTCAAAACAGGAGGAATAAGTTATGACCATGATGACACCATCGGAGGCACTTGTCGAGACACTAATTGCCGAAGAGGTCAAAACGGTTTTCGGAATCGTTGGAAGCGCATACATGGACGCCCTGGACCTCTTTCCGGCCGCAGGTATTCGATTTGTTTCAGTCGCACATGAGCAGGCTGCCGCCCACGCGGCAGACGGCCTGGCACGTGTCACAGGAAAACCGCAGGTCTGTATAGCGCAGAACGGGCCCGGGGCTGCAAATTTTATATCCGCCATCACCGCCGCATACTGGGCACACTCACCGGTAATTGCTATAACACCGGAAACAGGAAGCACTGGAATCGGAACCGGCGGGTTCCAGGAACTGGACCAGATGCCCTGGTTTGAAAAGTGTACCAAATACCAGGTACGTGTAAACCGTCCTGAACGCATGGCCGAATTAGCCCGCCGCTGTTTCTATATTGCAAAGGCCGAATGCGGCCCCACACAGCTTAATATTCCCCGCGACTATTTTTACGGCGATATTGATTGCGAAATATACAAAACCGCGGATATTTCAAAAGGTCCGGGACCCGAGGCGGATCTTGAAAAGGCTGCGGATATGCTCTCACGTGCCTCCTACCCCGTCATATTGGCAGGCGGAGGGGTTTCAATTTCGGATTCGGTTGATCAGACCCGGGCCTTGGCTGAATACCTCACGGCACCAGTGGCAAACAGCTACCTCCATAATGACAGTTTTCCTGCCGACCATGCCCTGAGTGTCGGCCCCATAGGCTATTGCGGATCAAAGGCCGCCATGAAAACTGTAGCGAAGGCCGATGTGTTGCTTGCACTTGGCTGTCGGCTCGGTCCGTTTGGCACTCTGCCTCAGTATGACATGGATTACTGGCCAAGTGACGCCAAAATTATCCAGGTAGATATTGACCATAGACAGTTGGGTCTGAGCAAAAAGGTCGACCTGGCCCTGAGTGCGGACGCGGGGGAATTTGCAGAACAGGTTCTCATAAAGATAAAACGAAAAGAAAAGTCCCGTAATCCTGATTCGGACAGATTAAACGAATTAAAGGAGGAAAAAGAGAACTGGGACAAGGAACTGGACGGATGGTCTTCCGCGCCTTCCAGGCGGATGCATCCGAGACGTTTCCTCAAGGAACTTGCTGCTGCAGTGCCTAAGGGAGCCATTATCACCACCGATGTGGGAAATACATGCTCAATGTGTAACAGCTATTTTAGACCATCCGGCGCGCGGGAATTTTTAGGCCCACTGAGCTGGGGTAATTGCGGTATCGCATACGGTGTGGCCATGGGCGCAAAGATAGGAGCTCCTGACAAGCCGGTTTTTGCGCTTCAAGGTGATGGGGCCTATGGCATCAGTGGCCTCAGTGAGGTTATGACCGCTGTTCGTGAACAGATTCCAGTCATCGCGGTTGTATTTAACAATGACCAGTGGGGCGCGGAGAAGAAAAACCAGATTGACTATTATGATAATCGCTTTGTAGGTGCCAATCTCAGAAACCCTGACCTTGCCCTGATCGCACGTGACATGGGTGCCGAAGGTTACAGGATAGACCGTCCTGAAGATGTCAGACAGGTTGTTGAAACAGCCGTCAAGGTCCAAAAACCTGTAGTTATCGACGCGATTGTTGACGGTTCAGCCGAGGTCCTTGCCGAGCCATTCCGAAGAGATGCGCTCCAAATGCCGACAAGGCATCTGCCCAAGTACAGCCACCTTCGTGCGAAATAGACGCATTAGGGATTACGCCCAAAACCGGAAGATAATGCCCAAAGAGACCTTTAATCAAATACCATCAGAAAAGAGGGAAAATATCATTCGGACGGCAGCCATGCTTTTTGCCGACCAGGGGCTCACACGAACAGATGTGGCCCAGATCGCAAAACGGGCAGGCGTGGCCAAGGGCTCAATCTATAATTACTTTGAAAGCAAGGAAGATCTGTATCTTTATGTCTGTCGTGACGGCATCGAGCGCTCCCGGCAGGCGGTTTATGGCGATATCCGGCCGGGGTGGGACCTCTATCGCCAGATCGATCACATTTTTCAACGAGGAGTGGCCTTTGTCCTTGCCCATCCGGAATACGCCCGGCTTTATCTTAATACCGCATCAGCCGGCATGGATCGTTTCGCCGACAAGTTGAGCCTTGAAGTGGAAAAGCATACGGCCGACCACCTCAAGGGCCTCATCAAGGACGGCATGCACCGGGGTATTGTTCGTAAGGATGTGGATGTTTCACTTGCCGCATTTCTGATTAACAGCCTGTATATCATATTTGTTATCTCGCTGGTCTCCCGCCATTTCCAGATCCGAATAAAGGAATACCTGGATATCAGGGAAGACCTGAATGATTTATCCATAGAACGACCTTTAGGCCAGGTGGTCAACTTTATATGTGACTTCCTGAAGCCTTCCGAACAGTAAAGAATCCACTCCCACAGGACATGTTTTTCAAAGATGTAAAAACATACAAAGGAGGAGTAACGTGACGACCATGACAGGCGGTGAAATTATCGCCAAAATGCTCAGTAAAGAAGGTGTTGAAAAGGTATTCGGCATTATAGACGGCTCTTATTTCGGCTTCTATTCCAGCCTTTCCCGATATGGAATCGACCTTATTACGCCTCGCCATGAGGCCACAGGTGCGCACATGGCAGGTGCCTACGCCAGGCTCACGGGCAAACTGGGTGTATGTATGGCCAGCAGCGGCCCGGGGGTTGCCAATGTCCTGGCAGCCTTACCGGTGGAAAATGCCGACGGAAACCGGGTCCTGCTTATCACGAGTTCTCGCCGCACCGGCATCACATGTCCCGACCGGGGCGGCGCCTATCAATATTTCAACCAGACAGCGGTAATAAAACCCATGGTCAAATGGTCGGGTTCCGCCTCATCATTCAACCGTATTCAGGAACTGGCCCAGCGGGCCCTCAGGATCTCTTTTCGTGGTCGTCCCGGAGTGGTCCACCTGGACGTGCCAGAGGACCTCATGAACGGAAAAACCAAGACAGGCGATTTCCTTGTGCCACATCAGTACCGCCGCATATCCCCTATTAACCCGGACCCTGAACAGGTTGAAGAGGCTGCACAAATGCTCATGAAGGCGGAACTACCCCTAATTCATGCCGGCAGCGGGATCATCCACGCAAATGCCTTCGAAGAGCTGGCACAGCTGGCCGAGATACTCCACGCACCCGTTACCACATCCTGGTCGGGTCGGGGCGTCCTGCCGGAGACATCCGAACTCTCATGGCCCATGATGCATGTAAAGGCAGTTAATGAGGTCCGTAACGCGGCAGATCTGGTCCTCTGCCTCGGATCGAGACTGGGGGAAACAGACTGGTGGGGCAAACCTCCCTATTGGAGAAATTCTTCCGAGCAACGACTTATCCAGGTTGACATAGACGATGACGTGCTGGGCGTCAACAAGCGCACGGACATTGCCGTACTGGCGGATATAAAGCTTTTTCTGGCGCAACTTCTGGAACGGCTCCGCGACATGAGCCAGGGGATATCAATGGAAATACGACAACAGAAGGTGCAAAAACTCGCAAAAAACCGTGACAAGGATCGGGCCAGGTTGGATAAAAAGCTCTCGGACCGTTCATCGCCAATGCTCACCGGTCACGTTGCCGCAGTCTGCAGGGAAATGTTTGACGATGATGCAGTGGTGGTCTTTGACGGGGGCAACACGGCGGTCTGGGGCAACTTCTACCATCAGGTCCGTGTGCCCAACACCCAACTCTCGACCCACCACTTCGGCATGTTAGGCGCGGGTCTGGGACAATCCCTCGGAGCGGCCGCGGCCCTGCCTGACAGACAGGTCTACTGCATCATCGGTGATGGTGCATTTTCCTTTCATCTCCAGGAAATCGAAACAGCGGTCCGAAACCGTTTGAAGGTGGTCTTTTTTGTCTGTTGCGACAAACAATGGGGTATGGTCAAGATAAACCAGCAATTTGCCCTTAAACCTCTCAAAACCATGATCAAAAAATCCTTATCTCCTGAGGAGACCATCAACACCGATCTGGAGGAAATCCAATTTGACCAGTTAGCCCGATCTATGGGGGCACACGGAGAGCGGGTGAGCGCCCCGGGCGAACTGCGGCCGGCCATTGAACGGTCCTTGTCCTCTGGTAAATGCGCGATCATCCATGTGGACGTGGACCCGGTAAAACACATGTGGGCCCCCGGTCTTATACATTTTAAAGACATGCACAAGGAACCAGGAGGGAAATGATATGGATGCAGCAGCTATCGACCAGATACGACTCAATTTCAGCCCGCAGGCCCTTGTCGGCCTGAACGTAGTTATCGGATTGATGATGCTGGGGGTCTCACTCGACCTCAAGCTGGCCGATTTTAAGCGGGTAATTGTCTCACCAAAAGCCCCTGCAATAGGTCTGGGGGCACAGTTCATCCTGTTACCGGCCTTTACCTACCTTCTGACCCTGATCATTCGGCCGGCCCCCTCAATGGCCCTGGGTATGATTCTTATCGCATCCTGTCCCGGCGGAAACCTCTCCAATATAATGACCTATCTAGCCAGGGGAAATGCCGCCATCTCGATCAGCATGACCGCCGTTTCGACTGCTGCCGCCATTTTTATGACCCCGTTTAATCTGGCCTTTTGGGGCAATTTAAATACTCAAACGGCACCCATCCTCAGACAGGTGAGCTTAAACCCTTTAGACGTCTTTAGCACCATTGTGCTCATCCTCGGTGTGCCCCTGGCCGTTGGCATGTTTCTCTCCAGGGCCTTTCCTTCATTGGTTGACCGAATCCGCAAGCCCTTCAAGGTCTTTTCTTTTCTGGTATTTGTAGCCTTCGTGGGTGCGGCCCTTGCAGCCAACTGGCAGATCTTTCTAAAAGTCATCGGTCTGGTTGTTTTTGCGGTCTTTATCCACAACGCCCTGGCCCTGAGCCTGGGCTACTGGTCCGGCCGGTTGTTCCGTCTGGACAGGAGGGATGTGAGGGCCGTCTCAATTGAGGTGGGCATCCAGAATTCGGCCCTGGGCCTGATATTGATCTTCAATTTCTTTGAAGGTCTGGGCGGCATGGCCATTGTGGCGGCCTGGTGGGGCATCTGGCATATTATTGCCGGCTTGAGCGTGGCCACATTCTGGTCCAGGCGTCCCCTACCTGGAGATCCGGAGGTTCAGGCCGCATGAGTGTTCCCGTCCGCAAACACGATGTCGTCCTGGTCACAGGGGGAGGCGGATATATCGGAAGGCAGCTCATATATGCCCTAACAGCGGAAAATGATCGGACCCAAACCATTGTGGCTGTTGATGTCCGGGTAACGTCGGCGGATGAAAGGCTCGAAACCGTTGAATATATTACAGCCGATATCCGTTCTCCCGAATTAGCGGACATTTTTGAAAAATTCCATGTGGACACCGTGGTTCATCTGGCCTCCATTGTCACACCGGGGAAGAAATCGAACCGTGAATTCGAATATTCAGTGGATGTCCTTGGCACTGAAAACGTGCTCAATGCCTGTCTAAAGACAAATGTAGACAAGCTCATCCTGACCAGCAGCGGCGCGGCCTACGGATACTACCCGGACAACCCTGAGTGGCTGACGGAGACGGATAGGCTGCGCGGTAATCCGGAGTTTGCTTACTCCGACCACAAGCGCCTGGTAGAGGAGATGCTGGCCCGTTATCGAGAGGACCATCCGGAACTCAGACAGTTGATTTTCCGGCCGGGCACTATTCTCGGCGCCACCGCCGACAATCAGATCACCGCCCTGTTCCAAAAGCCTTATGTCCTGGGCCTTAAAGGCGCCGACACACCCTTCGTGTTTATCTGGGATCAGGATGTGGTGAACTGTCTCATAAGGGGGATTTACAGGGATCTCACGGGCATCTTCAACCTTGCCGGTGACGGGGTTCTGACCATGAAAGAAATCGCCGATATTCTGGGAAAGCCCTACTTTTCCCTTCCCGTCCGGCTTGTTCGCGCCGCCCTGTGGATGCTCAAAAGACTCAGGCTGACCCAATACGGTCCCGAGCAGGTCAACTTTTTGCGCTACCGGCCGGTGCTCAGCAACCAACAGCTCAAAGAGGTATTCGGTTATGTTCCTCAAAAGACGACCCGCCAGGTCTTTGAGTATTATCTAAAGGCTAATGCCATGGATTAATTTACTTGAGGTCTGAATTGAGAACAAGGAGAGATTTTAAGGGCAAAGTCGTTGTTGTCACAGGTGCTGCGGGCGGCATGGGAATGGCGCTGAGCCGCAGATTTGGCATGGCCGGGGCCAAGCTTGCGGTGACGGATCTGGATGCCGGCGCTGTTCAAGAATTTTCCCGGACGCTTACATCCGAGGGAATAGAAAATATCGGAATAGGACTGGATGTCAGTGACGAGGACGCCTGCAACAGGGCCATGGACCATATAACGGATCAATTCGGCGGCATCGACCTGCTCATAAACAATGCGGGAATCACGCACAGAAGCGCGTTTACAGATACAGATTCAGCTGTCTATCGCCGTGTTATGGATGTCAACTATTTCGGCTCCCTTTACTGTACCAAGGCCGCTCTCGCCCAACTCATAAAAAACCAGGGACTGATCATTGTTATTAGCTCTATTGCGGGCTTTGCTCCCGTTCTGGGCCGCACAGGTTACTCGGCCAGTAAACATGCCCTTCACGGGTTGTTCGACTCGCTCCGGACCGAGTTGAGAAGCGCCGGTGTCGGTGTAACCCTTGTCTGCCCGGGCTTTACAGCTACCAACATTGCCAAAAATGCCCTCGATGGAGACGGACGTCCAACCACGCACCCCCAGTCAAAGGTCGGTAAGACCGCTACTCCCGAAAGCGTTGCCGAGGCTGTCTTTCATGCGGCCTGCCGGGATAAACGCCTGCTGGTGCTTTCCACGGTGGGACGCTTGACCCGAATTATGACGAAATGTTTTCCTTCTTTTTACGAATGGTTAATGGCCCGTTCCCTGAAATCAGAACTGGAGAGATAGAACTTGTCCCTTTTCCCTTAATTGGGCAGGATTTACAGGTTAAACATGATAAAATCCAGCAATTTCCTAAGCGGGAATTGCTGATATAAAATGGGTAAACCGAAAACAAAAGGAGAAGCAATCCTGAAAAAAATTCCCCCGAAAGGAAAAACGTCCCCCGCGGAACCCAAGCCCGAGCCGTCTCGTCCTGATCAGAAAAGCCGTTACACCCACAGGCGTTTCTCTCGAAAAAAAGGAAAGAAAGGCAGCAGGATCGATGATGTGGCGGCAGTGTCTGCCGGCGAGGCACTGGAAGAGAGCTGGGATGTTTCACAGTTCAAGGTCCCGCCGATTGAGGGGAAAACCCGGTTTCACGATTTCAATCTTCCGGCCCTGCTGCTTCATGCCATCTGCGATCTAGGCTTTGAGTACTGTACACCAATCCAGGCTGAAATCCTTCCCAGTAGCCTGTCCGGCAAGGATGCCAACGGCCGGGCTCAGACCGGTACGGGAAAGACGGCAGCCTTTTTGATCACCGTCATCACCCGGATACTGCTAACCCCTATCCAGGCAAAAAGAAAACCCGGCACCCCCCGGATCCTGATCATCGCCCCCACCCGGGAGCTGGTGCTCCAGATCTCCGAGGAAGCTCGCCAGCTCTCCAAGTACTGTGAACTGAAGATCGTTTCCGTATTCGGGGGCATGGATTACGTTAAGCAGAGAAAGCAGTTAGCCTCAGGTCCTGTCGATATCATAGTAGCTACGCCCGGAAGGTTGCTTGACTTTCAGCGGCGCCATGATATTAACCTGAAAAAGATCGAAGTGCTGATCCTCGACGAAGCTGACCGGATGCTTGACATGGGTTTCATCCCGGATGTCCGAAAGATCATCTACAGCACGCCGACAAAGGAGAAGCGCCAGACGTTACTCTTTGGCGCTACTCTGACCGGGGGGATACGCCGTCTTGCCTCCCAATGGACCCACAACCCGGTAACCGTTGATATTGAACCGGAACAGGTCGCGGTCGAAACCGTGGAGCAGATCATCTACATCGTGACCGCCGAAGAAAAATTCGGACTGCTGTTCAACATCATCGATCAACAGGACCTGGATCGGGTTATGGTTTTTTGCAACAGGCGCGACGAAGTGAGACGGCTCGCGGAGATGCTTACCCGCCATGGGATCAACTGCTCCGTGCTCTCAGGTGATATTCCTCAAAAAAAACGGATTCGCCGTCTTGAGGAATTCAAGAAAGGAAAGATCCGGGTCCTGGTTGCAACGGATGTGGCCGGACGCGGTATTCACGTCGAGGGTATGCACCATATCATCAATTTTACATTGCCGCATGATCCGGAAGATTACGTGCACCGGATCGGGCGTACCGGCAGGGCCGGCGCGGCCGGCACCTCGATCAGCTTTGCAGATGAGAATGATGCATTCTACATTCCCACCATCGAGAAGTTCATCGATCGCGAGCTGAAATGCATCGAGCCGAAGGACAATTGGCTCACAATGCCAAAACCTGTTCTTGCAAGGAGAATGCACAGGTCCCGCCGCGGAAGGAAAGCCGCGCCAAAGGGGAAAAACAAAATTTTCAGTTAAACAGGATTTACGGGATAAATTCTGAACTGGATTTTGCAAGCGTCGACTTTGCCGAAGATACAAGGCTTCAAGTGTGCAGCTGTAGTACTTTACCGCAAGCACTTGATAACGCAGTAGATTC
>CAZENC010000067.1:0-11828 GCA_964513115.1 uncultured Desulfobacteraceae bacterium
TATGTACGGCTTCCACCCTCCGTAGCCCGTCCTCCGTAGCAGGCTACTGCGGAGGACGGGCATTCCTCGGAATTTCGGATGCCTTGCATCTGGAGATTTTCCATCAGCCTCTAATAGAACCGGTTCTCCGACAGGCTCCTAGTTCTGTTTTCGGCCGGGATTTATCAAACAGGTGGACATCTTGAATGTTTTCAGGCATTTTTTTTATTGTACCCCTTGACATTTGAAAGCTTGATATTAAATTTTTTGTGTTAAGATAAATCTAAGGTTTTTCCGCGAAAGCAACTAAAAACCCCGAAACGGGGAAAAGCTTTAAGATTTAAAGGAGGTGAGAGGTGGTTATTTAGGAATCGAATAAGATGAATAAAAACTATCAATAATATTTGGGAGGAGATATTCAAGATGAAAGTGAGACCATTGCAGGACCGTGTAATCGTGAAAAGAGTGGATGAGGAAGAAATAACAAAAGGTGGAATTATAATCCCCGACACAGCAAAAGAGAAACCGATCGAAGGCAAAATTGTGGCGGTTGGTAAAGGAAAATTGACGGAAGACGGCAAAAAACTTCCTCTTGAGGTCAAGAAAGGTGACCGCGTTCTGTTTGGAAAATATGCGGGAACAGAAATCCAGATCGATGGTGAGGAAAACCTCATAATGAGAGAAGATGATATTGTTGCGGTTATAGAGTAAGATTATTCCGTGTTGTTCAATTTAGCACAATAGAAAAATTTAAGGAGGATTTTTAGTATGGCGAAAGAGATCAAATACGATGTAAAGGCCAGGGAATTAATTCTGAGAGGAATTGACACCCTTGCCAACGCCGTGAAGGTTACACTTGGGCCCAAGGGTAGGAACGTCATCTTGGATAAATCTTTTGGAGCACCGACTATCACAAAAGATGGTGTCACTGTTGCCAAGGAGATTGAGCTGGAAGATAAATTCGAGAACATGGGTGCTCAGATGGTAAAGGAAGTGGCATCCAAGACATCTGATGTGGCAGGAGATGGTACTACCACAGCGACAGTCCTTGCCCAGGCTATTTATAGAGAGGGTTCCAAGCTTGTAGCAGCTGGAGTCAACCCTATGGCCATCAAGAGAGGAATTGAAAAGGCCGTGGAGGTTGCGGTGGACGAACTCAAAAAGATTTCCAAGCCCACCAAGGACCAGGATGAAATCTCACAGGTAGGGACCATATCGGCGAATAATGACCGTACAATCGGGAACATTATTGCCGAGGCCATGAACAAGGTCGGCAAAGAGGGCGTTATTACAGTTGAAGAAGCCAAGAGCATGGACACAACCCTGGAAGTGGTGGAAGGGATGCAGTTTGACCGTGGCTATCTTTCCCCTTACTTTGTCACGGATGCTGAAAAGATGGTAGCATTGCTCAACGAGCCTTATATACTTCTTCACGAAAAGAAGATCAGTTCCATGAAGGATATGGTTCCTATTTTAGAGCAGATTGCCAAAATGGGAAAACCACTCCTGATCGTTGCTGAAGATATTGAAGGAGAGGCCCTCGCCACATTAGTGGTTAACAGGTTAAGAGGGACCCTGCAAGTTGCTGCCGTAAAGGCACCTGGATTTGGTGACCGGAGAAAGGCAATGTTGGAAGATATCGCCATTCTCAGCGGGGGAAGGGTGATTTCAGAGGATCTGGGGCTTAAACTGGAAAATGTTACCTTGAACGATCTTGGGTCTGCCAAGACAGTCAATATTGATAAAGACAATACAACAATAGTCGACGGTGGCGGAAAACGTACAGATCTGGAAGGCAGAGTCAAACAGATACGGGCACAGATCGATGAAACCACTTCTGACTATGATCGAGAGAAACTCCAGGAACGACTGGCCAAGCTAATCGGCGGAGTAGCCGTGATCAATGTTGGTGCGGCAACAGAGATCGAAATGAAGGAAAAGAAGGCCAGAGTGGAAGATGCCCTGAATGCCACAAGGGCAGCTGTTGAAGAAGGTATTGTCCCCGGTGGCGGTGTTGCAATAGTTCGGGCGATCCCGGCGATAGCGAAATTGAAGTTGGAGGGCGAGGAACAGTCCGGCGTTAATATCGTTATGCGGGCATTGGAAGAGCCGATTCGCCAGATCGCAAACAATGCCGGAGCCGAGGGTTCGGTTGTAGTCGAAAAGGTGAAGGCCGGAAAAGGCGCATTTGGTTTTAATGCCGAAACAAGTGAGTATGAAGACCTTCTGAAGGCGGGAATTCTTGATCCCACGAAGGTCACACGGTTTGCACTCCAGAATGCGGCGTCGGTTGCATCACTGCTCCTGACCACCGAGGCAATGGTAGCAGATAAGCCTGAGAAGAAAGATGAAATGCCTGGAATGCCTCCTGGAGGCGGTATGGGTGGTATGGGCGGTATGGGCGGAATGATGTAAGTACCGTCAACATAAGCTAAAATTCATGGCGGGAATTGCTTACGCCAAGATAATTTGATCCTAAAGATTGTATTCGGAAAGCATGAAATTCTATTTCTGAATACAATCTTTTTTTTACCCGCCTCAGGTTGGCTGTTCGATTGCCGTGCAACCTGCTGTTGATGTAAATATCTATGGCATTTGATATGTTTTTCTGGTATTGAACAACACTATTATTGATATTGTTTAAGTGGACAAGGGAATTTGGTCATGGCAGGAAAGAATCAAACAATAATGGTGACAGGCTCAGCAGGCTTCATTGGTTTTCATCTGTCAAAAACCTTGCTCGACATGGGGGAGAACGTTATTGGTGTTGATAACCTGAACAGTTATTATGACGTTTCTCTTAAGAGGAGCAGGCTCGATATTTTGAAATCTCACAAAAATTTTGTGTTCTATAAAAAGGAGATTCAAGACTTTGAAGCCCTTGAAAAAATTTTTAAACAACACGGGTTGGATTTAGTATGTAATCTGGCTGCCCAGGCAGGGGTCCGGTATTCCCTGAAAGATCCCTTTTCTTACCAAAAGAGCAATCTGGAGGGTTTTTTGAATCTCCTCGAGTTGGCACGAAAGTATGGGATCGCGAATTTTGTTTACGCTTCCTCTTCCTCCGTTTATGGGGATAACCAAAAGATTCCTTTCAGTGAGGAAGATCGGGTTGATACTCCAATCTCACTTTACGGTGCAACAAAAAAAGCAAACGAATTGATTGCCCACGCTTACAGCCATTTATTCCAAATACCCTGCACAGGGCTCAGATACTTCACGGTCTATGGTCCGTGGGGTAGGCCAGACATGGCGCTTTTTATTTTCGCCGAGGCTATTTTAAAGAAAAGGCCGATAAACGTTTTTAACAACGGCCTCATGAAAAGGGATTTCACCTATATTGAAGATATAGTGGAAGGTACAATAGCAGCACTTAAAAGACCGTCACCATATGAAATATTTAATCTTGGGAATTCGAATTCGGTGGGGCTTTTGGAGTTTATCAGTATTTTAGAAGAAGAGTTAGGCCAAAAAGCCGATAAAAACCTTCTTCCGATGCAGCCCGGAGATGTGGCTGATACCGCTGCGGATATCACGAAGTCGAGAAAACTGCTTGGATTTAACCCCAAAACCCCGGTGAGAGAAGGTATCAGGAAGTTTATTATTTGGTACCGGGATTACTATGGTCTCTGACAAATGAGTGCCGGGGGAAGATGGGAAGGTTGAAGCAATCTTTCCTTCGGTGTCATTGCCGTATTTTAGGTTCGGCCGGTTTAAGTTTTCAGCCTCATCGCATCAATAAGGATATCCTGAAATGCGGTGTCGATCTTTTTTTCCTTCTGGGAGCATTTGTCCTGAATAGAAAGAATAACATCGTCCCATGTCAATATCTCAAGGGCAGCCGCCTCGCCCTGGGTATTATTGACTCTTGCATCAACAAGCTCTCCCTCCCGAAAAAAAAGCACGCCTTGCTTATTTGATGATCTGTTAACCAGTCTTACAGTACATGTCTTCTGCTCCATCTCAATTAACTGAGCGAACATGCCGGCTGAGACACTGGTGAATACTCCGCCATCCGATTGCTTTTCCAGGATAGAAAAGATTTTCTGAGTCAGATCATCCATCCTGAAGGGCTTTTCAATGTATTCCACAGCCCCTATTTTCATGGCCATCCGCTCCATAACAGGTCTGCTGAAAGCAGTCATTATTATTACGGGTATGTCCGGATAGTGGGTCATTATGTGGATCAGGAGGGAAAATCCGTCCATTCGAGGCATTCTCAGGTCGGTAACTACTAAGGAAATAGAGTTTTCCCTTAGCTTGTCCACGGCCTCTTCTCCGTCTCCAGCCAATAATACAGAGAAGGTTTCGCCGTAAGTCTCAAACCCTTCCTTAAGGGACAGGAGCATGTCTTCCTCATCATCAACAATGAGAATGCTTTTTGTCATTGGCTTTCCTCCTGTTCAACGCATTCAAGTTCTCAACAATAAATGGTTTATTCCTTTTTTATGACTATAATGATTGTGTTTCGCCTTTTATAATAATTATTTTATCACAACCGAGTCTTTTTTGTCTAACATTTATAACCTCGTAAAAAGTCGGTTTGCGCCTTTTTACTCGGCGGGGAAGGGCGCCCCCTCCCCCGCCATTTGAAGTAAATTCAAATGGTTCCACCCTCACCCTCCCGCTTTGCGGGATTGATGGACTTTTTACGAGTCCATCAACAGTACTTCCCTAAAATGAAAGAGGCTTTTTTTATGGGAAGTTTCAATATCCAAAAATGATCCCAAGCAATGTGCAACCAACACTGACTTAAAAGAAAAAGAGGTTGACCATGATATGGGTTAACCTCTTTTTCTTATTGTAATTTGACTGGTGCCGAGACCCAGAATTGAACTGGGGACACGGGGATTTTCAGTCCCCTGCTCTACCGACTGAGCTATCTCGGCATTTCATTGCACAAAATTATAGTTTGCATCTCAAGTGAGGTCAAGATTAAACTACTTATAATTTTAAGGCTATTTATCGTCAGGTTCTTCTAGGTCAAGATCAAGATCCAAAGAATCCAGGTCAAAGGACAGATCTTCATCGTTTTCTAAGGTTTCGGCGGAAATGGGGATCTCGTCCGTAGATAAGGTATCTTCATCAAGGGCCAAATCAAGTTCTTGATCAATGGTTATATCGTCGGTTGAAACTTCTGAATTTGAAACAATAGTCTCTATTTCCTCATCTTTGAGGTCTTCCAGAGACAAAAGCTCCTCTTCCTTTCCTCCTCCGGATTCCGTCTCTTCTACGAGCGAAATTTCCGATTCAGACTTTGGCAAGTCTTCAAGATTTAAAGATATCGTTTTATCCAAATCAAAAGATACTTCCGCCTCCTGTTCGTCGAATAGAATCTCCGGCTCACCAAGGGGTTTTTCCTCAGAATCTAATGAAATAGTTTCGTCTATCTCAATTGGTATTTCCGCCTCCTCTTCGTCGAATAGAATCTCCGGCTCACCAAGGGGTTGTTCTTCAGAATCTAATGAAATAGTTTCGTCTATCTCAATTGGTACTTCCGCCTCCTGCTCCTCGAGTGTAATCCCCGGCTCAGCCTCAATAAGATCGTCGAGGTTTAATGAAGCTGTTTCTTCGTCAAATGAAGGAAGCTCCGATGCAGAAGTTGCTTCGGTGCCTTCATCTTCAATGGTGATATGATCCGGCTCAAGGACAATTTCATCATCTATTGAGGGTTCTGATGACGGTTCGAGTTCAGAGTCCTCAATGGCGATTTCTTCTATATCTATTGATAGATCCTCATCACTTTCAATTGAGGACAATTCCACCTCTTCGATATCTTCTGCCGATTCTGAGAATTCGAATGTTTCTGTGGATTCCTGGCTTTTTTCCTCAAGCTCTCCTTCAAGTGGCACTTCGAAACTATAGGTATCATCAAGTGATGGTTCGGTGGTTTCGGTGGTCAGAGCATCTTCATCTTTGAAATCAAGGTCTTCGGTAGTAAAATCTAACTCCCGGTCCAGAAGCTCGGCGGTATCAGGTGCTTCCATCAGATCGATATCATCAGTCTTCCTAACTTTGCCGGACAGGGTAGCGAGCAGAGAGGGCGGATCCGGCTTATAGGAGGGGAGCTTCATTTTCTCCCTCTCAGGGGTAATTTCCTTGTTACATTTTGGGCAGACCTCGTTATAATCAAAACTTACATAACCGCATTTTGGGCATCTCATTTCGCTCTCCAGAAACCTTGTGGATCAAAATTTAGCGAGCATAAAAATTTTATAATATTGACTACATAGTTTAACACTATTTTTCTTGATGGTCAAGGATTGAGTGGCAGATGATTTCTTAGTCTTTTCCAAGATACACCCCGGAAAAGTCGGAAGTACACAAAGGATCGTCTTTTGAGATAACCCTACCGTACTTGACTTTTCCAATGAATAGCGTATGGTTGCCCGGGCTATAGCTTGTCTTTACCTCACATTCCATGTAAGCGACACATTCCTTAAGGACAGGGCACCCGGTCTTTCCTCTGGTCCATTGAATGCCGTCAAATTTGGCTGAAGGGTCGGGACCCTTAAACCGCTTAAGCAGATCGGTCTGGTTCTTTGCCAAAACGTGCAGGGCAAAATATGCGCCTTTGTTTATCAGATGGTGAGAATAGCGATTAGGATGAATTGCAACCATAATCATGGGAGGGTCATAAGAGACTTGGGAAACCCATGACGCAATCATCCCGTTGATTTTTTGCTCGTAATAACTGGTGAGCACATATATTCCGTATGTCATTTTTCCTAATGTATGTACCAGTTCTTTTTCCATGGCGGACTTGTTTTCGTATAAGTCGGTTAAACAGTTTTTATGGCGTTTTTAGCAAGTTGATCACAGCGTTCGTTTTCCGGATGACCATGATGTCCTCTAATCCATTTCCATTCGATTTGATGCAACCGACTCAACTTCAATAGCCTTTCCCATAGGTCCTTGTTTGAGACAGGCTTTTTTTGGGAGTTTAGCCAATTTCTCTCAATCCATCCTGTCACCCATTCCGTCATACCCTTAACAACGTAGTTTGAATCGGTGAATATCTTTATTTTGCAGGGTCTCTTGAGAAGCTCAAGTGCCTTAATAACCGCCATCATTTCCATGCGGTTGTTGGTTGTTTTACGTTCGTATCCGGAAATTTCCTTAATTTCCCGGCCATATTTTAAAATGGCGCCGTAGCCGCCTTCACCGGGGTTTCCGCTACAGGCACCGTCTGTGAAGATTTCAACGATATTCTGTTTATTTTTAGACACTTCTTTTTGATCCTTCATATCTGGCCCAGGACTCAACTTGCCTTTCTAATGCGGCCTCTAATCTTCAAGATAATTTCCGGTTTTTCAGGGTAATTGGTTTTTAGCTTTAAAACTCCATCGTACGCCTGTGCGGGACCCGGTATACTCGTGAAACGAATTCTAAATTTCCGACCCTTTTCAATTTCCAGTATTTTAAATGACAGCTTTTCAGAAAGGTCGAATTGGACCGGAGTCAGTTTTAATGCCCTGTCGAGTTCAGCCCTGACTTCAACCAACGTGATAAGGGTTTGGTATTCGTTTCCGAATAAACTGACGTAACGCGAGGAAACATATATAGGGCTTTTTACAAAGGCCTTTACCCTTAATCTGACGACATTATTGTTCGGGTCGTTCGTATAAACCCGGGCGCTTTTTTGAATGTTTCCTTGATAACCTCTAGTCCGGACCCTGAGCTTTATTTTTCCCTCCCCGCCCGGGGGGATGACCCTGTCAAAATAGGCCGCGGAACACCCTCAACCGGGTTTGACATTAATTATTTTAAGCGGCTCATCTCCCTGATTTAATACTCGGAAGACATGTTCAACAACCTTTCCTTCCATCACTTCCTTTAAATTGAATTCCTGCTCCTTTAAGACCAATTTTGGTCCGCCGGGCTCTTGGGCTAACAGTAAACTGCACCACAAGACAGATACAAGGAGCATTGTCGATGCGGTAGGGAAAAGCCTTTTCATGGTCCCTCCTTCTTTGGTTACATCTTTGAAAATTATGTCCTGTGGGCGCGGATTCTTTACTGCATGTCCTGTGCGTCACGGTTTTTTGTTGAAATAGATCCTAAAATCCGATTTTGTTACGCAACTTGTATGTGAGTATGTCCAGCCTTACGGTAAAATCGATGTTTTCCACCAGACAGCAATCCGGAACCAGAATTCTGGTAGGCGAAAAATTCAGGATGGCGTTAACATGAGCTTCCATGAACAGATCTGCCACACTCTGTGCCGCCGATAGCGGTGTGGTAATGACACCGATTTTTATGTCCAATTGCTTGACTGCCTTATTCAATTCCCCGATGTCTTTTATGTTCAGCCTTGGAGATATGGCCGTGCCGATCTTATTTGGGTCATTGTCAAATGCAGCTACACATTTAAATCCCCTTGCTGAAAAATTTTCATGGTGTAATAAAGCAACGCCCAGATTTCCAATACCGGCAATTCCAAAATTCCAATCACGGTTCACGGCAAGGATTTTTTTTATGTGGGCCTGAAGTTCTATCACATCGTAACCCACACCGCGAATACCGAATTCTCCGAAATATCCGAGATCCTTTCTTACCTGGGCCGGATTAACCTGGCATAACCAGGCCAGTTTTTCCGAGGAGACCATGCGATAGCCGTCAAATTCCAGCAGCTCTAACTGTCTGTAATAGATGGAAAGCCTGGTTATACTCGCCTTTGGTATTTTTGTTGTTTTGGGCACCTGTTGACCTCTCAGAATTTGCGGGGTTTGATCACAATTGTCTGTAGTATAAGACACATATTTGAAATCCACAAGAGGGTTGCGGTTCAAAATTTATAATGACAACGCCTGTTACGGTATATATAATTTAAAATCGTAAAGCCATTTAATAAAACAATTCTGACCTCCCGGGCCGGTATTCCAATAATGATAACTTCTTAAGTGAACCTCCCCGCCTACAAGGTGGGGTATCAAAAAGGAAACCCAAATTCACTTTGGAGGAACTTATCCCCCAAAGCCTTGGAAATTACCCATTCATTCCCGGTCACAGCACGGGAATTATGGTTGCGTTGTTTTGAAAGTCCCGCGAAGCGGGACGTTACATGAAATCGCGCAGCGATTTCATGAACAGATAATCAGAAAAGGCCGAAAAGTCATTGTCAGACAAACCTTCAAAAATTAGTGAACAGAAAACCGATGCCATGAGCAAAAGCATGCAGAGTGATCGTGAAACCCTGTCAAGTGAGCGCTATAGGGCCTTTGTCGAGAATATCGAGGAAGGTGTCTATGAAGTTGATATTGATGGCAATTTCCTCTATTTCAACGATTCTATGTGCAGAATTTTCGGATATTCGAGAGGGGAGATACAGTTCCAGAGTTTCGCAAAATTCATGGATAAAGGTCAGTCTGAGGAGGTTGTCGGTTCTTTCAGGAGGATGTATGAGACCGGGCTGGGGTTTTCCGATTTTCTCTGGCAGATCGTTACAAAAAATGGCGAGCATAAGTTCGTTGAGCTTTCAGCCAATCTGATTACAAATAAGGAGGGCAAAAGGGTGGGTTTTCGCGGCATAGTCCGCGATATTACGGATAAATTCAAGACCCAGGATGCCCTTAAGAAATCGGAAAGACGTCTAAGGAACCTTCTCAGATTTGCCCCATTCCCTATTGTGGTGTTTACTGTTGATGGACGCGTTTCTTACATAAATCCAGCGTTTACAGAGACCTTCGGTTGGACATTTGAGGAGCTGGAAGGAAAAACGATCCCTTATGTTCCGCCGGGCCTGGAGCAGGAAACCAGAGAAAATATTCAAAAGCTCTTTGAGGAAGGGGTTATACGTAAGCATGAAACTCAAAGACTGACCAAAGACGGCCGGATACTGGATGTGGCCTTCAGGGCGGCCGTTTTTTCGGAGACAGGGGACGAGCCGTCCGGGGAACTGGTGATTCTCAGAAATATAACACAAGAAAAAAGGATTGAGCGAAACAATGAAGCATTGCTCCGTACCAGCTTGGCCCTGCCTGAATATCTATCCCTGGAGGGCCTTTTGGATTATGTCAGCGGCGAGATCAAGAGACTCTTGGGGGTTGAGGGTGCCCTTGTCATACTCCTGGATGAGGAGAAAAAGGAGCTTTTCTTTAAATCGGCCGCCTTTGACGATTTAGACGCTGAAAAACGATTTAAGGAGATCCGTTTCCCTGCAGACAAAGGTGTTTCCGGTAAGGTCGTTCGCACTGGCAGGCCTATCATTGTTCCTGATATATCAAAAGATCGTGATTTTTATTCTGTAGTGGATATAAAGGCAGGGTTCAGGACAAAGTCCATGTTAGATGTACCCTTGAGAAGTAAGGACAGGATTATCGGGGTCCTGTGTGCCATGAACAAGAAGACAGGGTCCTTTGACAATACGGACGTTGAACTCTTGAATATGCTCGCCGGGACCGTGGCGCTCTCCATTGAGAATGCAAAGTTCTCGGATGAGCTCAAAGAAGCATATAACGAGGTCTCAAGCCTTAACAGGGCCAAGGATAAGGTAATCAATCACCTTTCCCATGAATTGAGGACACCGCTTTCGATCCTGAGCGCCTCGCTTAATATCCTGGAGAAAGATCTTATCTCTCTGCCGGAAAAGACCTGGCGGGCAACCATTGAGAGGGCCCGGCGTAACCTGAAGAGAATATTGGATATGCAGTACCAGGTTGAAGATATTATGCGGGACAGGCATTATGATGTCCATTATCTCATTTCCTGGTTGATGGATGAATGTGCCGACGAACTGGAATCCCTCATCGCCGAGGAGGTGGGAGAGGGTCGTCTGGTCGAAAGCATCAGAAAACGCATCGATGAAATATTCGGCCACAGGGATAACCTTCCCAAGGCAATAGCCCTGGATGGATACGTGAAGGAGAGAATTAAAGCGCTTGAGCCGTCATTCTCCCATCGGCAGGTGGAAATCATAACAAGATTTGAACAAACACCACCGATATATATGCCCCCGGACCCATTGCAGAAGGTGATAGATGGTCTTATAAAGAATGCTATAGAAAACACCCCTGATATGGGAAAGATAGAAGTGATTATAAATAAAAAAGGGGAGGGCACGGAACTGGTTGTGCATGATTATGGTGTGGGGATTACGGAAGGAGATCAACGGCGCATCTTTGAGGGATTCTTTACCACACAGGCCACCATGGCCTATTCCTCAAAAAGACCATTTGATTTCAACGCAGGAGGTAAGGGAGCGGATCTGTTGCGTATGAAGATCTTTTCGGAGCGCTACAACTTTAAGATAGATATGGTGTCTTCAAGGTGCGGATTCATACCGAATGAAACAGATGTCTGTCCCGGTAATATAAATGATTGCTCATTTTGCACGGACCGGGAAGACTGCTACGGGTCGGGAGAGACTATGTTTACGCTCTTTTTTCCTAAAGCACCTGAAGATCCTCGCCAATGACACCTCACGACCCAAGGAACAATCTCTATGTTGCTTCAACTTAAAAGACTAAAATCATTTTCAGGTAGAATGGGTCCCCTGCTTCTTATCATTATGGACGGTGTGGGTATTGGAAAAGAATACGAAGGCAATGCAGTATATCTGGCCAGGACTCCTAACCTTGACCGCCTCATTGCGTCCAGGCTTTACTGCAGGCTGCAGGCCCATGGAAATGCTGTGGGTTTGCCCTCGGACAAAGACATGGGCAACAGTGAAGTTGGTCACAATGCCTTCGGGGCAGGGCGGATATTTGACCAGGGAGCGCGTCTTGTTAACAGGGCCCTCGAGACAGGCCGGATTTTTGAGACGGAAGCCTGGTCTCATATCGTCCGGCGAGCGAAAAACGGCGGGACTTTACATTTCATTGGTTTGCTTTCCGATGGAAATGTCCATT
>CAZENC010000068.1:0-11818 GCA_964513115.1 uncultured Desulfobacteraceae bacterium
GTGGCCAACTTCGCTTACGGGGCCATCTATATCTTTTCAGGGTTTCTGACTTGGATAATCCTGAATTCCATTGGTTTGCCCTATCTGCTTGCAGTAGTCATTTCCGTTCTATGCGCCGCCTTAATAGGCCTCCTGATTTATTACCTGGTAATTCTGAGGGTGAAAGGTCTCGCCCTGTCCGAAGTCATGGCAACCTTTGGATTGGGTCTCGCAATTATGGAGCTGTTTCGCTATTTTGATTTTGTCGGTTTTAAGTATACACTGCCGGTCTTTTTTGACGGCAGTATCGGCTTCGGAGAGGTCTATGTGGATTATCAAAGGCTGTTCATTGCCCTAATAGCCGTGGGGCTAACTCTATTTCTCTATCTTTTCACACGTCACAGCAAAACCGGACTGGCCTTCCGGGCCATTGCCCAGGATGAGAGGACGGCACTCACATTCGGTATAGATTCCGACCGTATCGGCGCACTTTCCATGGCCTTTGGGGCGGCACTTGCAGCCATTGCCGCTATTGTCATACTGCCATTAGGTACCATTGCCGTGGAAGGGGGATATGAGGTTCTCATCAATGCCTTAGCCGTCTGTATTGTGGGGGGATTAGGAAGCACTGTCGGGATTTTGGTTGCCAGTGTTTTGATAGGATATGCACAGACCTTTACTGCCAATTATTTAGGGCCGCACTGGATGATGCTTGTGAGTCTGATAGCCATTGCGGTTGTACTAACCATCAAACCATCAGGGCTCTTCAGCCGTCAAAAGGAATTGGAGGAGAGAATCTAAGGGATCAATGAAGAAACGTAAGGAAAGAATAGACCGCGGTATTAAGGCACGCTCCGAAGATATATTTGCCCTGTCTTCTTACCGGGAAATGCTCTACCTGCTCGCGCCCAGGGCGGTTCCAGTGGTCGGCCTTCTGGGGGTTGCCCCTTTTCTGAGCCCCTACTGGCAGGAGATATTTATTTCCACCGCGGTTTATGCACTCCTTGCCATCAGCTGGGACCTGCTCATTTCAGCAGGACTCATTTCATTGGGCCAGTCCCTGTTTTACGGAATTGGTTCTTATGTCGCGGGTGCTTTGAACCATTACTGGGGATGGCCTCTGATTTTTACAATACCGGTTGCCACGGTTGGGGGCGGGCTCTTGTGCACCGTATTCCTTCTCCCCGTTCTAAGACTCCGGGGGATCTATTTTGCAATGGTTACGCTGGTGCTTCCCCTTATGTTTTCACGGCTTGTGGAGGCTACCCGTATACTGGGCGGCACTGAGGGCCTCCCGGCTCTTACCCCTTTTCCCAATCAACTGACGGCCCTGTATGTAATTCAGTTGGCACTTCTTGCAGCATTGTTTGGATTCAGACGGCTCATGGCCTCCGATTATGGCCTTGTGATTAAGGGAATAAACGACAATGACCGCTCCGTGATGAATGCGGGAATTAATATTTACTGGTACAAGACGCAGATCCTATTCTTAGGAGCCTCGGTCGGGTCTTTTGCGGGAGCATTCGGGACCCATATTGATATGTTTGCCGGCATGCCCGGCTTTGCCCTTGATTACGCCATCATGCCGGTAGCAGCGGCCGTTGTGGGCGGGATGGGGACCTTTGCCGGTCCCATGATAGGGGCCTTCATCTTGGTGCCGTTATCAGAAATACTCCGTGCCCTGGGAGCGCTCAGGATCGTGTTTTACGGACTTTTTTTAGTTATCTTTATTGTAGCGCTGCCGGAAGGCATTTTTCACTACGCCCAGAGAAAGTATCATCAACTTGAAAGATGGGTAGAACTGGTATGAAACAGCCATCTCCCCTGCTAAGAGTCTCTGGCCTTACGAAGTCATTTGGCGGCGTCATGGCGGTTTCAGATGTCAGCTTTGAACTGAAAGAGGGTGAACTCTTAGGTATTATCGGACCAAATGGTTCGGGAAAAACCACACTGGTGAACCTGGTAACCGGATTTGTAAAGCCCAATTCGGGAAGGGTTGAATACAGGGGAAAAAATATCACTGGATGGGCACCATACAAAGTCGTGGGTCTCGGCATCTCGCGTACGTTTCAGATGGTGAGGCCTTTTTACCAACTCCCCGCCTTCAAGAATCTTATTGTTCCCCTTTATTCTCCCAGGGTAAAAAAGTTGGCCGGTGGTAAATACGGGGACCGTGACGCCGTTGCCCTCGATCTCCTGGAAGAAGTCGGCTTTGAGCGGGATGCCCGTGTCGCGTACAAGGTGGCCGGTTCGCTTCCCCAAGGCTACCTGAAAAGACTTGAACTCGCAAAGGGAATGGCATTAAGGCCAGACCTGATAATATTGGATGAGCTTTTTTCAGGACTGAGCCTGGCAGAAGTGGCAAGTATAGTACCCATCATAGAAAAGCTCAGGTTCCAGGGAATAACCATCATCATGATAGAGCATCGCCTTAAGGAGCTATTCCGGATTGCCGACAGGGTTCTGGTCCTGAATTACGGTGAAAAAATTGCAGAGGGTCCATGGGAAGAGGTCATGGAGAGCGAACCTGTAAAAAAGGCATACCTGGGGAGTGAGACCCAGTAAGGGACCTGCGATTGAAAGAGGGAGCTTTGAGGAAGTGCTCCACGAGGATACGTTATTTCTAAATATGAAAGGCAAAATTCGAATTTCGTGCTTCGGATTTTTTCTGATATCGTGCTTAGGATTTCGGATTTGATTGCGGGGCTTTATTGCCCAGTCAATATAAATTTGGAAATGGGGACATATGCTTTCCGTTAATAACCTGATGGTCTTTTTCGAAAACGCCCTGGCCTTAAATGATTTCAGCATGGAGGTAGAGGAAGGCCAGATAGTCGGTGTCATCGGCTCGAACAGTGCCGGGAAAACAACGCTGATGAATACCCTTTCAGGCCTTATAATTGACATGCGGATTAAGGAAAAGCGCAGAGGAGGTGAACGTATTACCGTCTATGGAGAGATTATTTTTAACGGAAAAGATATATCTGAAACCAGACCCAGTGAAAGGGTAAAAAAGGGGATTGTGTTGTGCCGGGAGAGACACCCCATCTTTCCTGAAAGCAATGTTAATGAAAACCTCAAAATCTCCGGTTATCTGAGAAACAGGCTTCAGGTACGGGAGATGACACGGCAGGTTTTTGAACTTTTCCCGGCGCTTGTTGCCTTAAAATCCAGGAAGGCTGGCTTTTTAAGTGGGGGCGAACAGCAGATGTTAGCCATCGGTATGGCGCTCGTGGCCGGACCGAAACTTCTGTTACTTGATGAGCCGCTTTTGGGCCTCAGCCCCATGATGCAAAACCTGCTTGTTGAACGAATTAAGAGCCTCAGGAATGAATCAGGCATTACGGTCCTTTTGAGCGAGCAATTTGCCCGGCCGGTCTTGCCGATGATAGATTTCGGCTACATCATTGAAAACGGGATGTTGACGCTGACCGGAACAGGGCAGGAGTTGATGGATAATCCCGAAATAAAGGCGGCATATTTTGGTGTCTGAAATCACGATTGAATTTTATTCGCTTAAAATTTTTGCAATTTCTATTAAGAGAAAATCCGAAATACGAATATCGAAACACGAAACAATGTTCAAATTTCTTAAATACAAATGATTAAAATAGATGACTAAATAAATGATGTGGCCTAAATTCATTGTTTTGAACATTCAGAAATTCGAATTTAGGATTTGTTTAGAATTTCCGATTTCGGGCTTCGAATTTTCCGACTTGTGCCGTTTGACATTTTAAAAAAACACAATCAGAATTGACCATGACACCAAAAAGCCCTTATTCAAATATCTTTGATGCCTTTGCCGAGGCGGCCTCAAAATTCGGAAGCAATACGGCCATTGTCTATCTCGGCACACGCTTCAGCTACAAACGCATCGTCAAACTCGCAGAAAA
The DNA here is from genome assembly GCA_964513115.1 of uncultured Desulfobacteraceae bacterium. GTDB lineage: Bacteria > Desulfobacterota > DSM-4660 > Desulfatiglandales > Desulfatiglandaceae > JAFDHL01. The sequence continues at coordinate 3,876 of CAZENC010000068.1, forward strand.
TTTCGCATCCTCATTAATAGCTGAAGGCGTTGAAGAAGGGGACAGGGTCGTCATGTATGTGCCCAATAGTGTTCAGTGGGTGATTGCCTGGTTAGGTATTCAGAGGGCTGGGGCGGAGGCTGTTCCCATTACCCCTATCTATACAGCCCATGATCTTGAGTACATTGCCAACGACAGCGGGGCAAAATTTGTCATCTGTGCTGACACCAATTATGGATATGTAAGACAGGCATTTGCTGAAACCGGTCTAAAAAAGATTATCGTAACCAAACTCGCCGACCTTTTACCGTGGTGGAAGAGATTTTTCGGTTGGGCATTTGACAAGGTGCCGAAGGGCAAGGTCTCAAAAGATGAGAACACCCTCTCTTTCAGGAAAATGGTTAAGACTGGAATTCACCGTTCCAGACTTCCCCGGCTAAGAAAAAACGAAAATGATACGGCGGAGGTCTTGTACACGGGCGGCACAACAAAATTCCCAAAAGGGGTTCCTATTTCGCACGGCCTGTACCTGGAATCAGCCTTTGAACAGATCACAATAAGCAATCCGCTTTTTCCACCACATGAGAATGTCGTGATTGGTTCCTCCCCCCTTTTCCACATCCTAGGGCAAACCACGGCCTTGAGTGTCCTTTTGGTTGGAGGTTCTATTGTTTTAATGCCCAAGGTTAATCTGGATGCCGTTTTCGACGCAGTACAACGCTTCAATGCCAAGACACTGATCGGTGTGCCCACTTTGTACAGGATGATCCTTGAACATGACCGGATCGACTTTTATGATCTGAGCTCTCTTGCTTATTGTTTTAACGGCGGGGACGTCCTGCCGGTGGAGATAAATCAGCGTTGGCGGAAAAAATTCGGCAAACCCATTTATCAGGGCTACGGGGCAACCGAGACATGCGGAGGCGTTTCCATGTGCCCTGCTGCCGTGGAGAATCCATTAAAAAGTATCGGTAAAATCGTTCCCAGCAAAAAAATCAAGATCGTTGATCCCGAGACACTTGAACCCGTTCCCGTTAATCAGCCCGGCGAACTCCTTGTTCATTCAAACAGGATGGTAAGGGAATACTGGAACAAGCCCGAGGAAACGGCCGAGGCCTTTGTGAAAATGGACGACCTTTTGTATTACAGAACAGCGGACATAGTTTCCATGGACGAGGACGGACATATGTATTTCATTGACCGGACCGTTGACACAATCAAGCACAAGGGATACCGAGTGTCCTCATCCGAGATAGAGTCCGTTCTCCAGGAACACCAGGCGGTTATCGGCTCATGTGTAGTGGGCCTTCCTGATCCCAAGGTCGGGGAGAGGATAAAGGCATTCGTGGTCTTAAGGGAGGATGTAAAGGGGATAACCGGTTATGAACTGATCAAGTGGTGCAGGGAAAAACTGGTCTCCTACAAAATACCCCAGTACATAGAATTCAGGGACATGCTTCCAAAATCAAAGGTGGGCAAACTCCTAAGGCGTGAAATTCGCAGCGAGGAAAAAAGAAGGGCGGAAACATAGAATTTAAATTTATCAATCACCAAGCAATAACAGGTATATCCAGGGCATAACTATACTCCTGACTGGTACTTCGATCCAATGCCAGAAGCCTGCCAAGTTAACATAATTGCTGCTTGACGATTCCCCTATGGCGGACGGCTGGCCTGTTGTGGACAGAACGTCATAATTACTTGATCCCATATCCCCGCCACCTCCTGACAGCACATCACTTTTCATGATGTAATTGGTGCTGGACTGGTCTGTAGCGTATGCCATGCCGCCTGATATCAACAGGAGCATTACTAAAATAGCGAAAACGAGGTGCTCTCGAATCCCTATTCCTTTTTTCATATCATCCCCCCTTTGGTCTGAAAATCAGGTCAAAATCAAGATTCATCAGTCAATTTTAGCCAATTTCAGGGAGTTGTCCTTGATGTAGCTGGCCATAAACATCTCAAGACGGGAGATCCTGTTCTCTAATTCCTTAATCCGAGCCTCCTTCTTCTCCAACATCTTGTAGAGTTCCTGGATACCGGCAAAGGAGATTCCGCCGGCATCAATGCTCGCGATTGCCTTGTCGCTGTCGCCAAGACCAAAGGCCTCGTAAAGGTCCTGGGCCATAGGTCCAATATGGCGAACTGAAGGCTCCTCTGCCTTATAGTTCCAGGTTGTTACAGGTACGCGTGCCAGCTTCTCCAGCACTTCACGTCCATCCACGGACGAGAAATTTTCTTTTTTGTTTCTGTCTGAGCTGTCAGTCCACGCTCCTCCTGTGCTGAGATAACCTCCTGTGGAGGTGTTTACAAACCTGCCCGCAGGAAAACTAGGGGTACTATGGGTACCAAGCCATATCCCTCCTGCAGCACGGACAATGAACTGATTGGCTCCCAGCGTCCCAAACACAGAGCTGGTAGAACCATCACCCCATACGAATGTCCCGTCATGGTAAGCTCTGGCACCTCTACCGGCGGCAAAACTGTAAGCTCCCTGGGCCACGTTGTTCTGCCCCCCGGGGACCATGGCATATTGACCAGTAGCGTCATTATTGATTCCGCCACTCACAGTGGAGGTACCACCACTGGCCGTGTTATTATGACCGCCACAAACAGTATCGCCAACTGCGGTGGCTTCGTTGAATGCTCCTCCACCGACAGTGGCCTCACTATAGCTGGCCGTGTTTTCATTACCACCGCAAACCGTTGAGTATTCGCCGCTGGCTGTGTTAGTATTTCCGCCGCCTACCGTGGCCGTGCTATTGCTGGCCGTGTTGTCGTAGCCTCCCCCCACGGTGGCGTGGCCACCACCGGCATTATTGCTGTAGCCACCACCGACTGTGGCATAGTCACTACCAGCATCATTGATACGGCCCCCACCCACTGTGGCACCGACACCTCCGGCTACGTTAGTGTCACCGCCGGATACTGTTGAATTTTCACCAGTAGCCTCGTTCTTTTGTCCTCCTGCCACCGTGGCAGCATCCGCACCGGTTGAATTGGCCATACCTCCTGAAACAACTGCGTAATCTCCGCCAGCTATGCTTTGCACACCTCCACCAACCGTACCGTAATTGCCTGTAATCGTGTTAATGTCTGGTGTCCCATCAAATGGAGTAGTATCATAGTTGTATCCACCGCCGGATATGGTTGCCCCGTACACGCCTGTACTTACATCGTTACCGCTTGAACCGCCTATAACATTGGGGCTGGTAACATCAGGTTCAAATCGCAATACCCTTGTGCTGTTCACTTTGAATTCCAGGGCCTGATTGTCGGTGGTGCCGATGAAGTTCGTGCCCGCGGTAGTTCCTGCATTACCGGCAAGCTCCCAGCTGGCGGCACCGGTATCATCGACACCGTCCCAAAACCCTGCCGGCACGCCGGTCAGACCGCTCCACGGCGCCCCGGTAACGGTAAACTGCGTGCCGGTCAAATCCAGCCCCGAACCGGCCGTATACGTGGTATTATCATCACCGTCTGAAAGACCGGCCGGCACAGCCGTCAGATTGTTCCAATGAACCTGGCCGCCGCCTCCACCGGTGTTAAGCTCTGTTTCGGTATAATACCTGGCATCATGAATGTGGTCCGATCGAGATACTGTTGATGCAGCACCTGTGCCGGCAAAATTTACGGCAAGATTCACATCACCGGCAGCTGTGCCGCCGGTCAGACCGGAGGTGCCTGCGGTGTTGACTGAAGTAATGTCACCCGCAGTAAAATCCAATTCGCTCTGGGAGACACACCCCGAGCAACTGAGGCTTGATGCGGGACCGCCCTTAGAACTACTGCCTGCATAATTAAATGACACGTCCGAACTGGATACGGAACCGTCCTGAATCTCATTGGAACCTATTGAATTATCGGCCATCTTCGCGGCTGTCACGGCATTTGAGGCGATTTTTTCTTCAGTTATTGCATTGCTGCCAAGGTTAGTGGAAGAGATAGTGCTGGTGGCAATCTTGGAACCTGTCACCGCATTATTAGCAAGAGAATCCGTATTAACAGTCCCATCAGCCACGGATTCCGCAAGCCCGGCCCTGATAGCAAAAGCCACACTGGTAAGCTTCTTCCTTGGAGTCATCTCCCCATCACTTTCCACCTCAATACCAAGCCAGCGATCACCATCAAGAATGGTAGTGGTTAGACCGGTGAGGATGACATTGAATATCCCATCGTCTACTTCAACGCTGTTATGGGTCTCTGCCCAAAGATGGCTTCCCCCGGAGGATACACTGTATATCTTGAACGTGATGTCCACGGTCCCGTCCACAGGATCGCCGTTTGAATCCGTAAGATACCCTTGATAATTCATTGTCATGGGAACTGCATAGGACGTACAGGGTAGGAAGGCTAAAAAGAACAATACTGTCATGATACCCAACACGAACTTTCCTCTTCTCTTGTTTTTCATTTTTGTTCCCTCCTTACCATCTCATGTCATTATAATATCGACCTCCCGTTCCAGGAAAGCTTCTCGGAGTTACATATTTACGTTTAAGCGACAACCGTTCCGATTCGATCAGTGAAGCTCCCCGCGCTTCCGCGCGGGGCATCTTCACATCTTCTGCGGAACCCGCCGAAGCAGATCCGCCTTCGCCAAGGCTATGGCGGATACCCTTTTCGCATTCATCCCCGCCCTTCCGGACGGGGCTTTCTGCGAAGGCGGGTAAAATAATCGGCTAATAGAGTCAGCAAGTCTGGGCCAGACTAACCTTATCTTCTTGATATGTCAAGGAATATTACCAAATAGCGGTTGGCACGGCGGGAATCAGCCACACGGTGTCTGATATGACGTGAACTCCGGAGTATCTAAGGTAAGTGTATAGAAAGATTCATAAAATTGAACATAATCATGCTACGAATTCTTGAAAAGTCAAGGCCAGATCAATACCCGGTAAAAGACCAGTGCAAAACTGGTATTAGTGGAGAGATATGAGGTGGGTCCTGAGGTTGGCTTTGAAGTTCTTTATACCAATCTTTTTTCTTACGTTTTCCCTGTGAAACTTGATTGTCCTGGCGGATAGATTCAATAATTCTGCAATCTCTTTTGTACTTCTGCCCTGTTTTATAAGATTTGCTATCTGGATCTCTGAAGGAGTAAGGTTAAGATATTTGGAGGACAGCCTGTGCATGAATGGAGAGATAATATCGTTCAGATTTAATTTCATGATACTTGCATAGGTCTCTTGGTGTTCATTCAACCCGCTATCCACTAATTTTCTTAAATATGGTTCAACAAGTTCCTTTACATTCAACAATACCTTCTCTTCAAGCTCTATTTTGTCTCTTTCCCTTCTCTTTAGTAGGACTTTTAATGCCGTATTTACTTCCTCAAGGTTATCGGTCTTTTTCTTCAATTCCTTTTCTCTTGTTTTTAGAGCTTCTTCGGTCTGCATACGCTGGGTGATGTCCGTCGCGATTGAAAGTCGAACCATACGACCATCTACCCATTGAAGAGCGCAAGCTCGAACTTCATACCATCTATTGTTAAGTGTATTATATCTTTCCCAAACATGAACTCCGGTTGGACTGCCGTCATCATTCAATAGCTTATCATTTTTACAGAAAGAACATGGCCCGGCCTGATCCTGATAAACCGTCTGCCAGCAAAGCTTTCCCACAACATCTCCAAAAATATCTTTTGCATATTTATTGACAAAAAGGACCTCATAGGTTTGCAAATCCGAAGCATGCACTATGCCATCCAAATGGTCCAAAACTGTTTCAAAGGTTTCATGAGAGGTTTTCAGATCCTCCTCACTTTCCCTAAGCGCGGACTTCACACTCTTTCGCGCTTCTATTTCCTGGCTCAACAGTTCATTTACCTTTTCCAGGTCAGCAGTCCTTTCCTTCACCCGCTGCTCTAAATTATCGTGAGCCTCTTTCAATGCTTCCCCTGATTTTTTGAGTTCGGTGATGTCGGTCATTAGGACCATGAAAGCGGGTTTTCCATCCCAGACTATCTCGACTAAGTTCACGTAATCCCAATAGGGCTTTCCATCTTTGTCAACCAGCTTGTAAACAATACTATCGGAGACCAGCTCACACTTCATCCTTCGATTATAGCGATCCATTGCAGTGGCTCTATCATCCTGATGAATAAAGTCCAAAAAAGACATCGAGGCTAATCTGTCAGGTTTAAAACCGGAACGTTCGATTACCTTGGGGTTACCATACTTGATTACACCATCCTGCATTATGGCAATGGCATCGTTGGCATTTTCAACCATAATACGAAATCTTTCCTCGCTTTCCTGGTGATCCTTCTCCACTTGCCTGAGCTCATCTGCCTCTTCTGCTAACTCCTTTACCTTTTGTTCCAGTTCTTCATAGGTTGGTTTTATAGACATCAGAAAATCCTCCGATGAAAAAATAGCAGCACGGTTTTACATTGTGTTAATTTTCAGCCTTAAAGATAAGGGCCTTCTCCCGTCATGCCTTATCACCTTTTGACCATACGACACCCGGATCGCTTCCCCCTGTTAAACTTCGATATGTTGCCAGATCCCATGATCGCACCGATCTTCGCATTATCAGGTAGGTGAGAAATATCAATAAATAACCCAGCAACAGAAAAGTGATAATCACGGTTAGGCCTTTCAATGTAATGGGCCAAGCGGTATAGCCTTTCAGATAAGATATAATCCATCCAAGCCAACCCGGGATTAAGCAATCAAACCAAGGCCCCAGCATCTTCTGAACCACTTTTTCGGCAAACCTGTCAATATGCCTGTAAACCAGTATAAAGAAGAGAACCAGCGGGATAGCCCAGGTCAGCGCTATGACCGAAACGGCCTTCAGCCGATATCTCCTGATAGCCCGCAAAATAAATGAGGACTGGCCTCCAGCGTCCAGGATTTTCTTGATTGCTTCGCGTTTTTCAAGCATTTCATCCGCGTTCTGATCGCCTGCACGTCTTTCGAAAAGTGGTGGTACCCTTAACCTTTCCGGCTCTCTTTCAGATGGCTCCCTGCCCTCGATTTCATTTATCAGGCTTTTGCAGTATTTTCTTAATTGCCCGTCGATCAGTGTATAACCGTGATACATGAGGGCTTCCCGTTCCACGAAGCTGAACTGGTCCAGGTCCGTGCGGATACGCGCCAGGCCCGGTATGTATTCGGAAGGAACTCGGTATTCCACATCCAAACGGTCCTTGAGGTTCAGATGAAGGTGAACAAAGGCGAATGACCTTCGATTCACATCCTTGTCTCGCCACAAAATCAGTTGATCAATAAGCTTCTTCCTGATCTGAAACTGAAATATGGTATTGGTTCTACTCAAAACCGGAAATCCCCTTGAGGACATCCGATGAACCTGCTCCATCTGCCCTGAGGCGTCGCTTATAAACAATACGTCGCAGTTCTCCTCCCACAGGGCTTCAAGTCCTTGATTGTCAGTCACCCCACCGTCAACGAGCATATCTCCTGAAACATATGTGGGAGGAAATAATACGGGAACACCAGCCGATGCTCCAACGATCCGCGACAAAGGTAAAACGTTTTTATCGACCCTGGACAACTCCTTGGCACCGGAAATTGGTTCGCGTGAAAAACTGACCCGTTTCCCGGTTAGAAGCGAGGCGGTATTCAGCAACAGCTTGGGGCCGGTGAGATGTGAACCGGCACCTAACTGCCTTTCATCCGCCACACTGGGCAGTTGATCCAGTGTGCTCTTGCGATAGAACCACCTGTCGTATTCGGCCTGCATCACATCCGAGCGGTTATACCTTGTACGAAACATTTTAACTGTTGCTACGGGATGGTAAAAGGGGAAGAAAACCAGGGCCCTGGAGCGCAGATTATGGTCTGTTGCGCGGAAGAAATCCGCGGCGATCTCATGAAAGATCTCAACCCGTACATCCGTTAGAGGACGTCCTGCATTCAGTTCGTCACATTTTGCACGGAGCCTCTGTTCCATTTCGATTACATAGTAAGCGGCAATAATCGAACCGCCTGAAA
>CAZENC010000069.1:0-7760 GCA_964513115.1 uncultured Desulfobacteraceae bacterium
GAAAGAATCTTTTTTCCCAGTCCCAAAATTTTGTAATGGTCTTTATAACTTTTTTAAATAATTTGTTATTCACCATTTTTTTCTCAAGGGTATTAAAGGTAAATAATGATAAGATTAGAATAACCTATTAATGTATTTGACGATTTCTTTTCCACTTATCGCAATCGTAGGTGTTGCAGATACACCAACTATAGCTCCTGGCCCAAGCGAAAAATTTACACCCGATATATAGTATTCCTTACTAATATCATCATATTGCCATTCTATGCCACCTCCATATAATCCATAATGACCAAAAGCCTCAAACTGGTCTTCACAGCTTAAATCGCTGACACTTCCAACTTTGTATCCAAATTCTGCAGCTGCTTTTATTAATCCATGTTTAGAAGAGAGAGCAGGTATGCCACTAGTACTTACAGCACCCGTAAAATATAAGCCTAAATCCCACTCACCGCCAGAAAGTCCGGGAAAAGAAAATGCAAACCCTCCGCCTAATCCTGTAACACTAACGTCCGGTTTTTCTCCAGAGGTTATTTCATATGCCTTTTCGAATATATATGCCATCCATCCTGCTATCTGAAGCGTTCCCCCGACAGTTATAACATCTAGCCCGCTTGGATCAATAGCATTGATAGGATTATTTCCCGCATACAGAAAGAGGTTTATTCCCCCTATCTGCCCAACCGGATCAGCTCTCAAGTACCTCCCCGTCCTTGGATCATAGTATCTGTGGTAGTTGTAGTGAAACCCAGTCTCACTATCATAATACTGCCCCGGCAATCTAACATTATTCTCAACCGTGGAGTACGGATGCACCACCGCCTCACCAAAAGGCCTGTACTTGGCCTCCCACACAACAACATTGTTCTCGTCGGTCATGAGTTGAGGCGTTCCCAGATGATCATTCAAATAGTAGTATACCTTTGATGGGCTGGTATTGGCAACAACAGCTTGAGATAATATCCCCGCAAGACTTCCAATACTGGCTACCTCAATTCCTTCTGGTTTAAATTTTGGAGGTTTCCCATCATATCTAACCGGATTGGGATCGTTTGTTTTGTTAAGGGCCAACTGTTCCAACGGCATGTCCACATCCGTCTCTTCATGGGCAATCACATTGACCACATCACTCCAGTATTGGGTGCCGTCATAGTCCACCCTGAACTTGTAGGACTGTGCAGGTACAAGAAACTCTGCATGGCCATACGAATCAGTGTTCTCATGCCTTCCCAGGTAACTGCCTGATGCGGTAAACAGATAAACAGGGGCATCCACAACATCTTCCCCATTGAACGTAACATGCACATCCACTATCCCATGAGCAATGTCCACATCCACGTCCTGCCAGACAAATACATCAGACCAGAACTGCCCTGACAGGTAATCCGCCCTGACCTTGTAGTCCTCCTGGGGAAGGTTGATAGAAATCAATATTCAAATGTCAAAGAGCCTAATATCTAGGGCAGACTACTTTTTCAATTGGATTTCTTTATACTATGTCTTTGTTATATTTATTATCGAGCTAGCAAAAAATCCGATTAAAAAGGCAGCTATGAATATTGTGATTAATATTATGATCGATGTTTTAAAGTTTTTACTGATGAAATTAGTTTGTTTAAGAGTGTTGGCTTTTTTATATGCATCGGCAGCAGCAATAATTATCATGAATATTCCAGAAAGAGCATAAACATAGGATAAAATTATGAACGCCAAAAAGAATATAATAGCCTTCCTAATTTCATCATTATAAAATTGTCCCAAACCTGGCAAAAACAATGAAAAAAATAATGCGACAATTGGCATATGCTTTGCGGGATCCATATTCTGTTTGCTCCTTTGATTAAAAAGCTCCTCCAGAACCGCCACCCCCGCCAGGAATAGGCGCAGAAGGCTCAGCAGGATAAGCTGGTTTTGGTTCAATCATCTTTACACCGCAAATTATCTCAACAGTGAATTCAAAGACATCATAACAACCATCAACACATGCTCTTAACATATCGTGTTCGCATTTATGTTCTTCCTTGCAATTTTTAATGCAATAAATCAACCTTGCCATAGCACCAATAACACAACCGCTTTTATATATAGGAACCAATGGTATCATCTTCCTCAAACCTTGTGTATCCACATAACGGACTGGGTTGTTTATCACATAGGGATATAGATTTAATTCTTGTGGTGTATCTAAGAGAAAAGGACCAAGATAGGGAATACCCATTCCTTCAGGTTGGACAGAATTACTTGGATCCGGCCTTAGATACCTTCCTGTCCTCGGATCGTAATAACGGTGGTAGTTGTAGTGGATGCCCGTTTCTTGGTCATAGTATTGGCCCGGGAATCTTACATTATTCTCCACTGTGGAGTATGGATGCACAACCGCCTCACCAAAGGGCCTGTACTTGGCCTCCCACACAACGACATTGTTCTCATCGGTCATCAGTTGAGGCGTTCCCAGATGATCATTCAAATAGTAGTATACCTTTGATGGGCTGGTATTGGCAACAACAGCTTGAGATAATATCCCCGCAAGACTTCCAATACTGGCTACCTCAATTCCTTCTGGTTTAAATTTTGGAGGTTTCCCATCATATCTAACCGGATTTGGATCATTGGTTTTGTTAAGGGCCAACTGCTCTAACGGCAGCTCAACATCCGTTTCTTCATGGGCCATCACATTAACTACATCACTCCAGTACTGGGTCCCTTCATAGTCCACCCTGAACTTGTAGGACTGTGCAGGGATAAGAAATACGGCATGACCATATGCATCCGTGTACTCATACCTTCCCAAATAACTGCCGGATGCGGTAAACAGATAAACAGGGGCATCAGCCACATCTTCCCCATTGAATGTGACATGTATATCAACCATGCCGTGAGCAATATCTACATCCATGTCCTGCCACATGAATACATCAGACCAGAACTGACCCGAGAGATAGTCGGCCCTGACTTTGTAGTTTTCCTGGGGAAGGTTGAACGTGACCTGTCCCTGGCTGTTGGTGACCAGATATTGGCCCATATAAGAACCGGATGCGGTAAACAGATACACATTGACACCATCCAGGGGATCGTTTTCAGCACCATACACCTCATTGACCTTAATCGTCACGTCCTGATGCGAGATGGCAAGTGTATCGGACAGCGTGGTTGGAATGGTAACCACATTACTCCAGAACTGGTAGCCTAAATAATCCGCCCTGAACTTGTAATCCCCGTCCGAAAGATCAAAGGCAACCTCTCCCTGATCATTCGTCTGCGCCGTGATTCCCAGATAGGTGCCGCCGGATGTAAACACATACACGGGCACATCCACAAGGGGACTTCCCACCTCTTTTTCAACGGTCAGGATAAACTCTCCGCCCCCCGTGTTGACATTAACGACATTTACCTGGTGGGCGTTTATGGGTTCCGTGGCCCAGTACTGGCTTCCCTGATAATCCGCCCTGAATTTGTAGGTGCCCTCGGGCAGCCTGAAGTTGACAGTCCCGTCCTGGCCTGTCTGGCCGTTTATATTCAGGTATGTGCCGGAAGATGAATAGACATACACATTTATATTTTCAAGAGGAGTGGAACCCTGAGAAACATGCACCTCGGCCATGCCCTCATCTATGGTGATTGTCTCATCTGTCCAGTTAAAGATCTCGGACCAGTACTGTTGGGTCAGGTAGTCGGCCCTCACCTTGTAGTCCTTTTCAGGCAGGTTAAAGACGACCTGGCCCTGAGGGTCAGTAGTCCGGGATATCCCCAGGTATGTGCCTGAGGGTGTGAAAAGATACACGTTCAGGCCTTCTCTGGGTTCAATATTTGCGCTATAGTCCCCTTCAACCGTAATAATGCTATCCTGGTGGGAAATGGTATAGGTCAAGGAAGATGCGGCAGGTATGTCAAATACCCCGGTCCAGAACTGCCCTGACAAATAATCCACCCTGATCTTGTATGTCCCGTCCGCCAGGTTGAAATCCACATCACCCTCATCATTGGTGACCCCGTTTTCTCCAAGATAGGTGCCGGATTCGCTGAAAAGATAGCAGCTCACGCCGACCAGGGGATCTTCTTCGGCCTTGTTGACCGTCAGGGTAAAGCTGCCGCCCCCGGTAGATATGTTTACAGGATTTTCCACATGCGCAATGATCGTGGATATGCCGCTCCAGTACTGGTTGTCCATGTAATCCGCCCTGAAATTGTAATCACCCTGAGGCAGCCTGAATGAAACATTGCCCTCGCTATCTGTTATATCATAAATATTAAGGTAGGTGCCGGTGCTGTTAAAGACATAGACATCTATTCCCTCAAGCGCAAGACCCATATTGGTCACGGTAACCTCGGCCATGCCCTCATCTATGGTGACGGTCTTATCTGTCCAGTTAAAGACATCGGACCAGTATTGTTGGGTCATATAATCCGCCCTGACCTTGTATTCCTTTTCAGGCAGGTTAAAGACGACCCGGCCCTGATCGTCAGTCACCTGGGATATCCCGAGGTATGTGCCTGAGGAGGTAAAAAGATACACGTTCAGGCCTTCTCTTGGTTCGATATTCCCGTCATAGTCCCCTTCAACCGTTACGGTCACATCCTGGTGGGGTATGGTCAGGGTCAAGGATGTGTCGTCATTAACAGCTATGGAATCACTCCAGAACTGGTAGCCTAAATAATCCGCCCTGACCTTATAGTTTCCTTGTGAGACCGTGAAGGAGACCTGACCGTTCCCGTCGGTCGTATCAAAATGGGCCAGATAAGTGCCTGATGCGGAAAACAGGTAGACATTGATTCCGGTTATGGGATTTTCAGGGTCTTTTTTGACGGTCACTGTCAGCACACCGCCGCCTGTATCTACAGCCACATGGGTCGTGCCCCCGGACCCCATAACCGTAGTATCGCTCCAGTACTGGCTTGCCATGTGATCGGCCCTGAACTTGAAGGAACAGCCAACAGGCAGGTCAAACGAGACCTTGCCTTCGCTGTCTGTTACCCCAAAAATACCGAGATAGGTGCCGTCTTCATTGAACACATAGACCTTCACGCCTTCTTTTGTTTCACCTGCCACGGTAACGGTTATCTCGGCCGTCTCTTCCTCAATGACCACCTCGGCGGAATAGGTGCCGGGAACGGTAATCACGGATGACCAGAACTGATAGGAGACATAGTCCGCCCGGAATTTGTAGTCCCCCTCGGAAAACTGGTCTGTTTCAAAGGATGCCACGCCCTGATCGTCGGTTACGGCATTAAGTCCCGTATAACTGCCCGATTCCGTAAATGCATAGACGTTTATGCCGCTCAGGTTCCTCCCCTTGCTGGTGGTCACGGTTACATCTATCTGTTCGGGGATTTCATAGACAAACTGGCACAGTCTGCTGGAGCCTAAGTATATATATTCCCTCAGGATATTGCCTTTATCATCGGCCTCTGAGATCAGTTGTCCGGCCTCATCGTAAATGAAAAGGATGGTTTCGCCGTTAAAAGACTTCCTCACCCTCTGGCCCCGGCCGTTGTAGGTATATTCTCCCAGCACTGTGGAGTTCTCCTCTGCATTTATGAGGCGATTGTTCTGGTTATAGGCGAGGGTCTTGTCTCCCATGCCGGTTGTATTGCCGTTGGCATCGTAGGCAAAGGTTAAGGGATTTGGACCGGCTATCCCCTGGAGCCTGTTGGTGCCGGCTATGTAGCTGTATGTTTCCGTTTCATTGTCCACGGTCCTTGTAAGGCGATTTCCCACATTGTCGTATGTGTAGCTGATGGTCCCGTACCGGCCTGTTGCGCTGATCAGGCGGTTTAAGGCATCATAGGTAAAGTCTTGATTGTAATGGGGATTATTTTTTGCCTGGGTGGAGGTGAGGTTTCCGTTGGCATCGTAGGTAAATGACCTTTCCTTTTCTTTTCCCGGATTGGCAACGGTCATGCGGCCGGATTCGTCATAAGTATTGTTCACTTCCCCTCCGCTTCCCGTGGCCATGCCCCTGCCCGGACCGAACGGCCCGTAGATGATGTTTTCGGCAAGTGTCGTGGTGACGGCGTTGAGGGTGGTGGTGGCCCCTTCTATATGGCCCCTGCTGTTCCGGGTATAGTCGACCGTCCTTCCGGTGGGATAGGTGACGGTGCTCAACCGGTCTGCCGGGGTGTAGGCATAGGCGAGATCAAATGAACGGCTGCCGATGGTGCTGGTCTTCTGGGCCAACCTGCCCCTGTTATCATATCCAAAGGCCATGCTTCCTGAAGGATCGGTCATGGCCCCGAGCTGTCCCTTACCGTTTGCGCCCGTATCCCAGGTATAGGTGATGTCCTGGGAGGAATCGGGAAAATGGACGGCTGTCAGCCGGTTTAAGAGGTCATAGGTGTATGAAACCAAAATCCCCTTGGCATCGGTCTTTTCAAGGAGATTCCCTGCTTCATCATATACATAGTCAATCGTTCCCGTATCGGGTGAGGTGGTGGAGACGAGCCTGGCCATGTCATCGTATGCGTAGGTTGTTTCATGCCCTTGTGCATCGGTGACCTCTATCAGGTTGCCGTGACTGTCATAGGCATACGAGGTCATCACGCTTCCGGGCTGCGTAACCTTTTTAAGGCGGTTAAAGGGATCGTAATCATAGGTGGTGGTATGGCCCCTGGCATCGGTTACGGATGCCACGTTTCCTTCGCTGTCATAACCGTATTCCGTAAAGGTGTCATCGGCGTTGATCTCTTTGTAAAGTTTGCCCGGCATAACAGGGTGCTCATAGGTCCAGCGGTTGCGTGATGTCCGCTCACCTGATGAGTAATGCTTGCTTTTTTCGATCCGGTTTCCCCGGGTGTCGTAATCATAGGCCATGTAATTGCCCTCGGGGTCCGTCACTCTGCTCAGCCTGCCGTATGTACTATCATACTCATAGGTCTTTGTGATTCCGTCGGGATCGGTCGCTGATTCCTGTTTGCCGGCCGGATTGTATACTATGCTCGTGGTGCTCCCGTCGGAAACATTGGTAATGGTTGTTATTCTCCCCCTGCCGTCATAGGAAAAGGTCTTTTCCTGGCCGTTTACATCTTCTATGCGGCCCGGGTATCCGGCATTATCATAGTCCGAGAAGTTGGTGGCCCCGATAAGGGGCCGGCTGATGGAAAGGAGATTGCCTGTTTGGCTGTTGTAGGCAAAGGAGGTGATATCCCCGGTCCCCTGCTTAGGCCCGTCAATAGACAACACCTGGCCCTTGGTGTTGTATGTAAATGTGGTGATGTATTCATACGGGATATTTGTGCCGGATGTATCTTTCGTAAACCCCTGTTCAATAATACGGGAAAGTAATTGTGTGGGGTCTTCGTTTGCTGTTTCATCATAATCATCGTCATAATCCCATACCGTCACCTTGTTCCCCCCGCCTAAGACACCGGCCTCGGTACGGGTAAGCGGCAGGTTCATATCCGGGTGGTATGTATAGAAAATCACCCTCTCATCGGGTGTGCCCGAGGCAAGTTTTACAGTCCCCGGATTGCCCCTTTCATCATAATCCTGGTACTGGTTTGTTGTGCCGCCTTTAGATTCCACCTCAGTGAGCCGCATTTGCGTATCGTATTCCCATCTGGCGGCATTGTTTTGGCTGTATGGAGCACCTCCAACGCCTGTCATAGCGGTTACCCTTTTGCGGCCGTCCATATCGCTTAATGTGTAAGTGCGTAGGGTCCCGTAGGCGTCAGTGACCTCTATCTCGGTCGCACTGACATAATTTATACTTGCGCCCCTGCCTTCCACACAGAAGTTATCTGTCACACGGTCCTGGGTGTCATAG